>CALLAT010000033.1 GCA_938002085.1 uncultured Pseudanabaenaceae cyanobacterium | reverse complement strand
TTCAGGGCAAGAAGGCGGTTGAGGAACTGTTTGCCATCATGGCAGCTTCGGGCAGCTCCGTACCCGCGCTAGTTGCTGATGCATAGTTGCAGAAATAGAACCTTTCTCAATTAGCTCGGCTTCTTGCGGTGACTAATTACAAAACTACTTCACCGGCATTGCTTCTTATCAAGACAACAAAGTCGGAATTTTAGATTTTTCCAAGCTTATTCAAGCCGAAAACCTCGTGGTTAATGAGGTGGCCTAAGTGAAATTTTCCATGAGCTTAAGTTGGTTCATTCATTTATTGGGATCGACCTAGAGCCCAGGCTCTGTTTTATTTTCGACCCAAAACTTTCTGACTTCACAACAATATTCTAAGGATTTCCGAAGATGAAAATTACTAAGCAGTTGCAGTTCACCATTGTTGGTCTAGCTGCCTTGGCCGGTGTTAGTACCCTTGCTCTTGACTTTTCCGCCCAACGTTCAGAATCTGACGGTCGAGTGGTGAACACCTCCGGTCTGGTTCGTGGTGGAGCTCAGCGTTGGGTCAAGTTCGAGGTTGAGGGTGAGAAAAGGGATCAGATCTCTGATGCGGTTGAAGCCAACCTAGAGGGTTTGCTCAATGGTTCTGATGAGCTGAATTTGCCCGCTGCACCCGCAGGTGCGTACCGTGACAAAATGCTTGAAGTGCAAGAAGAGTGGGCCGTTCTAGAAGCTGCGGTAGCAAAATTTCGTGGTGGTAATTCCACTCCTCAACAACTAGTGCAGGTTAGTGAGGATTTCTTTGAACTGACCAACGAGGCGGTGAAACTGGCTGAAACGACTGCTGTGAGAAACGTGACTCAGCAGCGCTTGGCCAATGGCGCTGTGTTGTTGTTGAACCTCTCAGTGCTAGGTTTCATTGCTTACATTCTGAAGCGAGCTTCCGATGTGCTCCAGGGGTCTGTATCCACCATGGCAGGCACCTCTAGTACCATTGCTGAGACGGTAGAGAAGCAGGAGAAGATTATTCAAGAGCAAACCTCTTCTGTGAAGACCACTACCAGCAGCATGGAAGAGCTAGGCTCTAACACGCTGCAAACGGCGACCCAGGCGCAGGCTTCTGCCAGAGATGCGCAAAACGCCCTTTCTGTCGCCCTTGAGGGTTCTGAGACTGTGGAAAAAACGACCGCTGCGATGCAGTCTCTCAAGGACCAAGTGGGAGATATTGCCAAGCAGATTATGCAGCTGAGTGAGCAGACCGCTCAGATTGAATCGATTTCGAAGTTGGTGTCTGACGTGGCGGACCAAACCAACATGCTCTCCCTAAACGCGGCGGTTGAGGCGGCCCGAGCGGGTGAGCAGGGCAAGGGCTTCGCGGTGGTTGCTGGAGAAATTCGTAAGCTAGCTGACCAGTCCGGTCGTTCTGCTGAGAAAATCGGTACTCTGATTGCTGATATTCAATCCTCCATTAACAGCACCATTATGGTGACGGATGAAGGTACAAAAACCGCTGCTACCAGTCTGGCACTGGCTGACGAAACTTCTTCAGCGTTTGCCAACATTCGCGCAGCGATGGAGGGTATTTCCCAGACCAACGAGAAAATGGCTGCCACTGCTAAATTGCAGGCTGTGACGGTGCAGCAGTCAGTGTCTTCCATGAACGCGATTAACCTCGGTGCTCAAGAAGCATCCAGCTCGACGCAGCAGGTGAAGGAGTCTACTTCTAACCTCAGCGAACTGTCCAAAGAGTTGAGCTTGACCGTATAAGTCGGTGTTTGGGCCGAGAACTGGCCAACGATAGAAGCAAGTCAAGGCGGAGCCCTGGGCTTGGCCGAACTGGGCTTGCTTCTACAGCCTTGAGTGAAAGTCTGCATCGCGTTTCATGGTAGCGGCGGTACCGTCATGTTGATTGAAGATCAAGAGCTGCGCGAACTCTACGCCGCAGCCAGTACAGAACATTTAGATAATCTCGAAGCCGGAGTGCTATGCCTGGAGAAGTCTCCCTGTAGCGCTTGCGGAATGAAGGATCTGTTGCGGGAGATCCATTCCCTCAAAGGGGATTCCCGCATGCTGGGCGTGGAAAATGCGCAGTCCTTGGCACAACTGGTGGAAGCGCTGCTGAAGCAAGTGGATGCCGGTCAATCTGAGGTGACACCGGAATTTGGCGATCGCCTCTACCAGGGCTTAGATGCTCTGCGCGAAGTGGTGTGTGAGGCTGTGAACGATATTCCAGTCGAAGTCGACATCCTCGCAGTCATGACTCAGCTCATGGAAGCTACAGTTGTGGAAAAACCTGCTGAAGCAAGTGCGACTGTGGAAGCGGATACTGCCGATACCGCTGTGACTGAGGCTGGCTTGGCTGAAGTGGCTGTGCTAGATGGAGCTGCGGAACCCAACGAAGCAGCCCTGCAGGCCGAAGCTTCGTTGACTGTGGATGAATTGGAATTGGATCTCCCTGAAGCTGTCTCTCCCTTGGCTGAATTTCCTGGGGGTGAGGAAGATTCGGTTGATCACCAAGCTGCCTTGGCAGCAGATATGCCAACGTCTGTGGCCTCTAAGCAAGTTGAGGTTGCTGATGGCGTTGAGAGTCTAGCAGTGGAAGAAACCACTCCTGAGCAGGCAGCCCTGGCTGATGCCTTTTTAAAGCTAGCCGGAGATCTAGCTGCGGAAACGGCGGATGCTGATGATGCGGGTCTAGAGGAGTCTTTGTTGGCAACCTCTCCCGATGATGAGGTTGTGGAAACGGCAGATCAGAATCTTGCTGAATCAGCTTCTCCTGCGGTAGATGTTTGGGATGCGCTTGAGCCTGCTGCATTAGAAGAAGAGATTCACGTTCCGGAGCTAGCCCTCATTGATAGCTCCATTGTTGATGCGGATGCTGGGGAAGCTCCTGAACTAGGACAAGCCCTCGATGGCTTATCCGATTTTGTGGAAGCTGAAGTTACGGAAGCTGAGGTTGCGGAAGCCGAGACCGAAGTCGCTCAGCAATCGACCGTTGCAGCGGATATGGCGGTGGTTGCTCACCAATCGGCAGTGGCTGAAGGCATTGAAATTCCCGCTGCGGAAGAAGCCACACCTGAGCATGCAGCCATGGCGGATGCCTTTTTGCAGCTAGCGGGTGATATGGCAGCGGGCATTGCCCTGACCGAGACCGATGACTCTGCTGCTGTAGAAGCTTTGTTGGCTACTGCCTCCTCCTCAATAGCTAATGCTACAACAACTGATCAGAGTGAGATTGAATCCCCCGCATCCGCTGTAGATGCTTGGGATGCTGTGGAGGCAATGGTGGGAGACGAGGCGTTACCTGTTCAAGAGATGGTTCCCAGCCACAGGGTTTCGGAGGAAATTGTCTCGGAAGATGGGGCTCCAACAGTTGAAGCGGTGGCAGGTTCCTACGGGGGCTTTATTGATGATCTGGAGCTGCGTGGACTCTACGAAGCGGCCAGTGCAGAGCATTTAGCCACCCTGGAAATGGGCTGTTTGCACCTAGAACGCAATCCCGAGGATTTCAGTCAATTCAAAGAACTGCTCCGGGCCGCCCATTCCCTCAAGGGGGACTCCAGAATGCTGGGGGTTCAGGATGCTGAGTCTTTAACCCACCAGTTGGAAACGCTGTTGCAGGAGATTGAGCAGGGTCAGCTTTCGGTGACCCCTGCTTTATGCGATCGCCTCTACGCTGGCATCGATGGCCTGCGTCAAATTGCCCGAGGGGCCGTCCATGGCAATGTTCCTGAGCTAACCCTGGACCAGATGATGGATCGGCTCATGGGGGCTGGCGATGCAGAACAAGTGATGGAAGCCCAAGGGCTGGCGATCGCCGAAGCAACCCAGAGCAATGCGACCCAGGCGCTCCAGCTCATTGAACCTGCGGCACCTCAGCCAGTGGAATCTACAGTCGAGTCGTTGCCTGCCATAGAGCAGCGAACTGTAGAGTCAGCCGTTGCAGAACCAACTGGATCAGAGCCCGTGCAGCCTCAGCCCAAGCTGGCTAAGTCAACGCCAAGGGAGCGTTCAACTCCCACTGCATCCGCTGTGGATACCCAGACCATCCGCGTGGCATCCGCCAAACTCGACAACTTGGTTACTCAAGCGAGTGAGCTGGCAGTGACCAAACGCCGAATTGTGGAATGGTCCGATCAAGTGACCTCCATGCTCGATCTCTGGGAAGGCTGGTCCCAAGATTCCTTTGCCCAGCGCAACATCTTCAGCCGCATCCAGGAAGAGTTGCCCCCCGAAACCGCTCAACTGCTGCGGAACTTGCAGGAGCAAAACCTGAAAAAGGTCGAGACGTTGGGGACGCTCGTCCAGCGTTTCCGTAGCCAAACTTCCGAGGGCGGCGCTCGCCTAGATGCCATTTCCAACGACTTGGAAGCTGGTATTCTCAGCCTGCGAATGTTGCCGCTGTCGAACGTCTTCAATCTCTTCCCACGCATGGTTAGAGACTTGTCTAGGCAACAGCAGAAAAATATTGATCTGCAACTAGAAGGTGGCGACACCCAAGTTGATAAACGGATTCTGGAGGATATCAAAGATCCGCTCAGCCACTTGCTGCGCAATGCAGTGGACCACGGTATTGAGCAGCCCGAGGAGCGAGCCGCCAGAGGTAAAGCCTCCCAAGCAGTCTTGAGCCTCCGCGGTTTCCAGCAGGGCAGCAGTATCATCATTGAGATTCAAGATGATGGCCGGGGCCTCGATGTTGAAAAGATTAAACAGACTGCTCTGCGGCGCGGTCTGGTAGATGAAGCTCGCTTAGCTCAAATGAGTTCTACTGAGATTCATGCCTTGATCTTTGAGGCAGGTTTCTCGACCAAAACCACGGTGACTGAGATTTCCGGACGCGGCGTGGGAATGGATGTTGTCAAAACGAATATTGAGCGCCTCAAAGGCTCGATTAAAGTTGATTCTGAACCGGGTACAGGTTGTACTTTCCGCCTGACCTTGAATCCTAGCTTGGCAACCACTGATGCGCTAATTCTAACGGTTAATCAAGTCTCCTATGCACTACCGATTGAGTCTGTGGACCGCATGGTTACAGTGGACCGTGAAGATATTTTTACAGTCAAAGGTAACTTGGCGACAACCATCGCGGGTGAATCTGTTTCAGTGGCCTGGTTGAGTGATTTACTGGGTTTACCAACTCGCATTCCTGATTCGGCAAAGGAGGCTGAGCGCCTATCCCAGAAGATTCCTTGTGTGGTCGTCCAGATCGGAGCTGACAAGATTGGTTTATTTGTAGATGAACTCCTAGACCAGCAGGAAATTCTCCTAAAAAGTCAGAGTAAACTGCTTAAACGTGTTCGTAATATTGCTGGCAGCACCATTCTGGGCAACGGTGAAGTTTGTTTGGTCTTGAACCATCGAGATCTCTTCTTGACCATGCTGAAGCAAAATGGAGCCATTGAGAAATTTGATCAAGTTTCTGCTTCTTTGGAGCAGAAAACGCGAGTTCTTCTCGTGGAAGATTCCTTGCCAATTCGTACCCAAATGAAGCGAATCTTAGAAGGGTCAGGGTATCTGGTCACTGCGACTGTTGATGGTCAGCATGGGTACAATACGCTTAGAGCTGAAGAGTCTTCTTTTGACATTATTATTTCAGATGTTGAGATGCCAAACCTGACTGGTCTAGAGCTAGCAGCCAAGGTAAGAATGCATGCTGAATATAGTGATTTGCCTTTCATTCTAATCACGACCTTAGCCAAGGAAGAAGATAGAAAGAGAGGTTTAGATGCAGGTGCTGACGCCTACCTCACAAAAGGGGATTTTGATCAAAGTTTGCTACTCGATACATTAAAAGGTTTGGTTCGATCATGAGTGATGCAATTAAAGTCGTTTTAGTTGAAGATTCAGCAGTAGCTTTAGAAATTCTAGAGCGATTGATTGACTCTTCCGATGAAGTCGATGTCGTGGGTACTGCCCGTGATGGTGCTTCTGGACTGCAGGTGATTGAGCAAAAGCAGCCTGATGTGATTTGCACTGACTTGCAAATGCCTAACATGGATGGCTTGGAATTTACTCAGCAGGTGATGACTAAGTTCCCTCGCCCCATCCTGGTGGTGAGCAATATGGTTGGTCCTACTGAGGTTGATAATATTTTTAATCTAATGCAGGCAGGCGCTTTAGATTTCTTCCCTAAGCCTTCCTCTGGTACGGCAACGGATTATGAAACCTTGAAGAACACACTCATTAACAAAATCAAGGTTTTGTCTAGTAAGCGAGTTTAAGATTGAAGCTACGAATGCTATCTTGCAAAAAAGCGAGACCCAATGTAAATTGGGTCTCGCTTTTTTGTGTCGGAAATGGTGGTTGTAGGCTTATTAAGGCAGAAAACGAGCTTGGTCTGTTGAGCTAGGCAGACGACATTCGCGTTTACCAAACATGCGGTAGCGGTTCTGGGCGATCGCTCGATAAACTCCATCGCGAATCATCTTAGGAAAGATCCCCGCCGCCGCCGCCCAAGCCCAAACCCCGCCCAAGCGTTGGGCAATGCGAATCACCGCATCGGATTGGCTATACAACCCTGCTTCATCCAGTAAGTAAATGGACCAATCCTCTGGATCGTTGGCTAGGGGGGGCAGATATTGCTTGGCTGTTGCGCCTTGGAGCGGTGCGACCTTCAGCGTCATGGGCTGGTCGATCGCCATCATCAGATCCAAAAAGGTATTGCACATGACGCATTCGCCATCGAAAAAGACGATGGGGGCATCCAACGCTTCGGGCAGCTCAGCATGGTTTGCTTCTGCTGGATCTAGGGCTGGGTTAGCAGCGGGAATGGAAGCAGTCATGGCAAATTGCCCAGAGCAGGGCCGAGAAGGTTGTCTCTCCAATGTAACGAAGAATGAAGTCTTGGCTATCAAGCTTTGGTGTGACCTAAGCGAGCGCTGGTAGTGCTGAGAGGAGCGCTGCATTTTGCTCCGGCGTTCCCACGGTGATACGCAGCTTGTCATCCAGGCCGGGCTGTTTGAAGTAGCGCACCAGGATGTTCTGCTGCTTCAGAGCGAGGTAGATGGCTTCGGCATTGCCCCGGCTGGGGCGGGTTAGCAGGAAGTTCGTTTCCGAGGGCCAGACTTTGAAGTTGAGATCTTGCAGGGCTTGGGCGAGGTGTCCGCGATCGCGCCGTACTTTTGCAATGCAGTCATCTTTGTAAGCTTGGTCCCGCAAGGCAGCGGCACCCACTGCGATCGCCACTGCGTCCACACTGTAGCTATCTCGCACCTTGTATAGGCCAGTTAGCAGTGCTGGATTCGCGATGGCAAAGCCCAACCGTAATCCCGCTAGGCCATACCCCTTAGATAGGGTCCGGCTAATGACGACATTGTCGAATTCCTGGGCCAAGGCCAGAGCTGTTTCTTCAGCGAAGTCAGCATAGGCCTCGTCAATGACCAGTAGCCCCTCCAATTGACTGGCCAACTGCCGCAGATCTGAGTGGGGCACGCGATGGCCTGAGGGGCTATTGGGGGTAGCGATAAACGTGACAGCTCCCTGGGCCGCAACCAAGGCCTCTAAAGGCAGCTGAAAGTCCTCTCCATAGGGAATTTCCACGGACTCCGCTAGTTGGAGTTGGGAGAGGGTGCGGTAGAGAACATAGGTTGGGCTGGGGTAAACCACTGGGCGACTGGGTTCGGCACAGGCGCGGATGATGATGTTGAGAATGTCATCGCTGCCGTTGCCCACCAGCACCCAGTCTGGGGGAACACCCAATACATCACTGACTGCCCGCCGAAAGAGACTGGCATAGGGATCGGGATAGCGTCGCAGGGCTTCGGGAGCTAGGTCAGAGAGCGCTGCGATCGCCTTTGGTGAAGGTGAATAGGGATTTTCATTTGTATTGAGCTTGATGATGGGCTCGCCCGGCTTGGGCTGTTCGCCGGGCTTATAGCCCACTAATGCATCAATGCTGGGACGAAAATATGGCCTAGCCATAGGAGCAGCAATAGTCCGTTACGGCGTTAACCTGGATTTTGAAGCTGGAATGGGCTGCGACTTCAAAATTTTCGCCGCCCTGAATGGTTTGCCAACTGTCTTGGCCGGCTAACTGAATTTTGACTTCCCCAGCGATTATTTCCATTAATTCTTTCTCGCTGGTGTTAAATTCATAATCTCCAGTCATCATGATTCCCAGAGTTTTAGTTGTGCCGTCGCCGAACTTGATCGTTCTGCTCGTTACTTTGCCATCAAAATAAATATTGGCGGCCTTGACGATCGTCACGTTGGCAAATTCAGACATGGCAGGAAGATAGCGCGGGGACAGGATTCCATTGAATCACATTAATTTCGTCTACTCCTCCAAGGCCTCAATCCTAAAGATCTCGAGCTCATAGAAGGCAAGTCACTCTCAGGGCAGCTGGAGAAGCGATCTCTGAATTATGTAGGTCTGCCTCTTATCCTTCGCTCAGCAAAAAGTTCATTGAAACTGCCACCTAGGTCAATCTTTATAACTGATTCTGAATCTCTTCTACTTTTGTAAGATTAGATGGTCTAAGTTATGTAAGCCAGTCTGCTATTGTCCTTTAGGGGCATCTATCTGTTTTTGTGCAAATGGGACATTCTCGGATCACCACACCTTGGTGTACTAGTTTGTCTCTTATGTTACAAAAGTGGTTTTAAACTTGAATCGCTGTCAATATATTGCCTAGGACAGCCCAACTTGCACCTTGAATCATTATGGCTAGAGCATCCAAACGTAACCTTGTTCTCGACACAGCGGAAACGCTATTCGTTCAGAATGGTTTTGCTGCAACTGGGATTAATCAAATCACCCAGGAAGCTGGCATTGCCAGTATGACGCTGTACAACAATTTCAAGAGCAAGAACGATCTGGTTCTTGCGGTTTTAGATCGTAAGAACACGGCCCTTTTTGAAGGTCTGGATGCTGCCCTAGAGGCTGCAGGGTCTGAGCCTGGTGATCAAATTCTAGCCATCTTTGATTTCCTGGCTGAATATGTGAGCGCTGATACCCACAGCCACAATGATGGTTCTTTTGCAGGTTGTGCGTTCAACCATGCTGCTTCTGAGTTTCGTGAGCTTTCTCACCCGATTCATCAGGCTGCGACCCAGCATAAGCAGCAATTGCTCAATATTTTTGAACGTCTGGCTGCAGAGATGGAGCACCCCACGCCTCTAGCATTTGCCCAAACTTTGCTGCTGTTGGTTGATGGCGCATTGTCCAGTGCTCAAATCATGGGAGATATGAGCATGTTTGATCGGGCCCGAGCTGCTGCCAAGACGCTGATTGAGTTATCTGTTTAGCGTGATTCATACGGTCTGGATTGTGCTGACCCAACCCATTTAGGACGGTAAGCGCTGTGACTTCACGTCAGATAGTCCTGCGCTTTTCGGTCTAGCGGTTGTTGCCAGATAGGATTGTGCCTTGAAGGTTTTCTAACTCAGCGAGAGGCTGGGTTAGGTCGTTGGCATCCTTGCCGTGAATGATCTCATGTCCATATGTGACGCTGATCGTTAGCGAATGCTGAAGGTTATTACATCCCACTGCATGGGTGTTTAGCTTCCCCCTTGAGACTCTATCTTTGTCTTCAGGGCCTCTTTGAGTGTCTGTGAGCTTGCCTTGGAAAAGGTTGAGCCATGGCTCACTGGATAGCCCATGCCATAGTCTTCTGCATAAATAGCCTAACGGTCCTCAGTAATGGGATCCGTCCTCTCTTTCCCATGAATGTCACTACCCCCAGTTGGGTCAAACAGGCAGTCTTTTATCAGATTTTCCCCGATCGCTTTGCGAAGACTAGTCAGCCTCGTAATGGCCTGCCATCGGCGATGCAGGTGCCCCTGGAAAGCTGGGATGCAGCGCCCCAATTTCATAGCTATAAAGGGGGCGATCTCTGGGGAGTGGCTGAAAACCTCGATTACTTGCTTGAGCTAGGGGTTACGGCGATTTATTTCACACCGATTTTTCAGTCGGCTAGTAACCATCGCTATCACACCCATGATTACTATCAAGTTGACCCTCTGTTAGGCGGAGAGGCTGCTTTTGATGCGCTGCTGGAAGCGGCCCATGCTAAGGGGCTTAAGGTGGTTTTGGATGGTGTTTTTAACCATGCGAGCCGGGGCTTTTTCTATTTCAACGACATTTTAGAAAATGGTTCCAATTCTCCTTGGATCGATTGGTTCCAGGTAGAAAAGTGGCCCCTCGCTCCCTATGACGGTGAGAAGCCGGCGAACTATAAGGGATGGTGGAACATGCGGGCTTTGCCTGTGTTTAACCATGATCATCCCCCGGCGCGGGAATACATCATGCAGGTGGCGGAGTATTGGATTAGGAAGGGTATCGATGGTTGGCGCTTAGATGTGCCGGGAGAAGTGAAGACCGAGGGATTTTGGGCGGAGTTTCGCGATCGCGTCAAGGCGATCAATCCCGAGGCTTACATCGTGGGTGAGGTGTGGGACGATGCCACGGAATGGCTCCAGGGTGATCAGTTCGATGGGGTGATGAATTATTTGTTCTCTGGGCCGACCCTTGCTTTTGTAGCGGGCGATCGCGTGGAGTTGCCCCTGGTCGAAAGTCCCGGTTATTTTCCCTATCCGGCGATCGATGCCGTGGACTATGGGAAAAAAATGACCCAACTGCTCCAGCAGTACCCCTGGGAGATTCAGCTCACCCAGCTCAACCTGCTCAGCAGCCATGACATTGCCCGGGTGCTCAGTGTTGTGGGTGAAGATCGTGCGAGCTATGAGCTGGCGTTGCTGTTGCTCATGACTTTCCCAGGTGCCCCCAGTATTTACTATGGCGATGAGGTCGGTATGGTCGGTGGTTTAGATCCTGACTGTCGTCGAGGTTTTCCACCCGAATCTGAGTGGGACAAAGACTGGCTCCAGCTACATCAGCAGCTCATCGCTTTGCGACGCTCCCACCCTCCTTTACAAACTGGAGACTACGAAGTGGTGGTTGCAGAGGCAATGACCTATGTCTTTTCCCGTTGCCTGGATGATGAGACCCGCTGGGTGGCTATCAATGCATCCGAGAATGCCATTTCAATTGCCTTGCCAGATGTCCCAGTTCTTGGCGAACCCCTATTCGGTGCGGGCAGAGCTGTAAAGACTGGACAGCATTGGAGTTTAGAGCTGCCAGCTCGCTCTGGTTTGGTGCTTTAGGCTGGGGATGACAGTTTGAATGTCGATTGCTGAGGACTGTTCTGCTCATGTTTGTCCCCAGCAAGTTGCCTGTTGCAGGGAGGAACCGGGGAGACGTGTTTGGGAACAGCGCGAGCTATTCAGGCCAGAGTCTTATCTACTGGGGCTCGCAATAGATAAGACTCGGCATGGCTATGCAGGTTTTGGCTCAGCCAGGTTGATGAAAC
>CALLAT010000032.1 GCA_938002085.1 uncultured Pseudanabaenaceae cyanobacterium | reverse complement strand
CATCACTCCCTTCAATTCCCCCGACTCCACTGGGGTATAGAGGATCGTGGCCAAATCCTGGGGGGAAAGATCAACCGGCAAGACCGCATTGCTCTCCTTTGCTTGGGCCTGCAATTCAGCCCAGGAAAACACGCGAATACATTGAGGAAAAATCGGACAATTCCGTTCTGTCTCCGCCTTCTCCACAAAGGTTGGTATACAGAGACAATCTCCCGGACTGGGGCAGGCCTCAGCATCCACCTCATAGCCCAGCGAACAGTGCAGTTTCTGCTGACGCTCTTCAAGCCAATTCTGAGGTACATCCACCACCACAACGGTCTGCAATGGCTCGGTTTCCCAGAGCTGAGGCACAACCTGATAAAGCAGATCCAAATTGGAAACAAAGAGGACTTTGGCCTCAGAATGTTTGAGAATAAAAGTGATATTGGCCAGGGTTTCCGTCAGTGTAATTGGAACGCTTGCCAACCCTGCCCGAGCACAGGCCACATCAGCAATGGCAAACTGCAAGTTGCTGTGCATCAAGAAGGCAACGCGATCGCCTTTCTCCAATCCCAGCCCGAATAGCCCCTGGGCAATTTCTTCTGTGGCCACTCGAAAA
Source organism: uncultured Pseudanabaenaceae cyanobacterium (assembly GCA_938002085.1). Lineage (GTDB taxonomy): Bacteria > Cyanobacteriota > Cyanobacteriia > PCC-9006 > JAAUQQ01 > JAAUQQ01. The sequence goes on along the minus strand of CALLAT010000032.1, from coordinate 45,825 downwards.
GCATGGTTAGACCAAGGCTGCCATTGGCCTTTGCGAAACTGATTAAAAGCGTTGGGGTTGGGACGGCGATCGCAAGCTTCATCGAGCAACTCTGGAAGCGTCTTGCCTAAAATGGGCTGCTCAGGCTCCTGGGGTTTAGGAGACTTGAGTAACTCGCCATATAACCGAGCTAAAACAGACATGCACAAAGTCGAAGTGTTTTTCACACTCCGCTCCCGCTAAGACTTAACTTGTTAGCAAAGCCAGCGCCCTTTTCTTCAATTCACGAGGAAAGAATCCCAATCCCCGATGAAAACACCACGGTTTTAGATGGGGGTATTACAATTCAGTCAAAGAAAGTTCTGCTGAACGACTAACTATTCCAAAGCCAAGAGGAATAGAGCCAATAACAGCGATCTCACAAGAGAGTTGTATCACCTCAATTAATCCGAATTAGTTGAGGGATTTAATAAATTTGCCGTTAGTTTGGCTTATCTCCAAGATAGCCTGTGATCCTTAGAGCAGGCTTGTAAAAAGAGACAGCCACACATAAAACAGAACAGAGCGATATATTTCTACAAGTCGGTGTGACCAGTCATTCCTCAGCAATGGAGCCAATCATGTCTAGCAAGACAGAAATCCACCTGTGAAACAGATACTAACTAAGCACTCTAACTTCACCGGAAGATAGCATCATCCCAGAATTTACTCTTGCTCTCCCAACCTGTTGCTCCTCCAACCAATGCGTCACATCACCAATCACCTGCTCTCGGTTAATGTCATTGCAGATGTCGTGATAGCCACCGGGGTAAACATAAAGGCGCTTATTCTCCCCCGGCATTCGGCCAAAGAACTGTCGCGTTACCGCAACCGGAGCAACAGCATCATCAGACCCTTGAAGAATCAGCGTTGGCAGTTCCAACTCGCCAATATTCTGCCAAGTCTGCTGATTGGTCTTTAAGAATTCTGTGGACAGGCGCGCTGTGCCCCGGCTATGTCGCAAGGGATCATTGGCATAGGCCTCATTCACCGCAGCATCACGGGTAGAAGGCTGCTTTTTCTTAAAGCCAGTACTGAGGCTAAAGTGCGGATGCACCACCGAAAGCAGTTTGCCCGCTTTGAGCTTAAGAGGCGAAATGCCCTGGGTACTGAGCGCGGGTGCAGAAAGGATCAACCCACTAATCACATCCGGAAATTGCAAACTATAGTCCAGGGCGATCGCCGCCCCTAAGCTATTCCCCATCAAGTAGCAGGGGCGATCGCCTTCCTGCCACTGCACCCAATTAACGAATTGCTGGACATCATCACGGTACTCATCCCAGCGGTTGATATACCCCCGCTGACCTTCAGATCGCCCATGACCTCGTAAATCAAAGGCATAAACACAATAGTTTTGAGTCAGCAGACGATTCACCAAGGGTTGAAATAAACCGCTGTGGGAACCTAGACCATGGACAATGACCATCGTCGCTGCGGTGGGCTGCTTCTGGGCAGGATGCCAGCGCTGGAAATAAAGACTCACATTGCCAACGCCCGCACGCCAACCTTCGCAATGTCTGAACTGACGGGTTTGGTTACAAAGCATGGGGGATCAAGTTCTCTTGGTTGGGCTCGCAATCACAGCGATCGCTCCACAGGTCAAAGGACATCGACACAACGCCTCACCTCCTTTCTAAGATGGCGCAGTTTTTTGGGCTTCCCCAGAGATGCCGTGCCAGTTTACGGAGTGGCAGAACGAATACTGAAAGGCCTGGGCGTTGCGGATGAACAGGCTTTGATCGTAGCCAAAGCAAAATGTGATCAACCAGGGAGAAAGCATCATGTCCGCCCCCCAATCAATCCGCCAATCTACGGAGACAGGTTTAGTGGAAATCACGGCCCCATAGTCAGCCAGGTCAAAAGCCGCAGTCGCCACAGCATCAACGGCATCGATATCTTTATTCCAAAGCCCTACTCTCCGATGGGCTATCAACATGTCTACGTTTGACCTCAGCTTCCCGAAAGCCCTCCCATTCTTCCTGTTTCTCTAGAAGGGTCTCCAGTAGATCTGCTCAAACTGCTCCAGCCTAGCTTTAAGAAAGTTGCACCCCAGTCCCTCTGCGCTTATTTCCAATCACTATATCTAGCGACTTATTCCCTATGAACTCCCCTAACCTTCTGCGCCGCTTCGGTCTCTTAGCGAGCCTCGGCCTATTTGCCAGCCTCGGCCTAGCTTCTCGATTCACCAACACCCAAGCCCAACTGTCCCCCCTCGGCCAATCGGGTGAATACATCTTCATGACCGTGGGAATTTCAGGCTCGGGAGATCGCATCACGGGCTACTACGAGAGCAACACCGGCTGGGACGACAACTTACAGACTTCTGCCTTTAGCTGCATCTTCTACTTCTCGGGTGAACGCAATGGCGATCGCTATCAAATCACCTCTTGGTACCCAGGCCAGGAGCAAGACAGCACTGCAGGCAGCTTAAGCTTCACAAACCAAAACAACAAACAAGCACTGCATTTACAACTGGAAGAAAACCACGGCGGATGCGGGAATGCCCACAACTTTGAAGGTGAAGGCAGCCAGCTTTTCCTCTCCCAAGCTGGGCATTGGACCTCCGTTCGCACCGTTGCCAATCAGCGAGCCTATTTCCATCGCCAGCCCAGCGAAGCAACCCAGACAAAGTCCTACGTCATCGCTGGAGATATCCTCAAAATCTATGAAACCCGAGGAGACTGGGTGGATGCAGAGTTTGGCAGCGATCGCACCACCCGAGGCTGGGTCAAGCTCTCTGATCTCCACCCAGCCAGCTAGGCATCCCTGAGCGTGATCGTCTGCTAACTCAGAGATCCCCACCGTCCTCTCCAGAATCGATTGCATTCCGTTGCGGGAGAGACGACGGTTGGGGTCTTCTGCGGACTCCGTAAGCTCTGCGCAGCCCGTCATAAGCTGGCTGCTTCAATTGATCGCAATTGCTCCACAGCCTTCCACAATGAATGGACGGAAAGACCCTACCAAGACTTACCTAGGCAAAGCAGAATCCGAAAATTTACGTAAAACCTCTGACGAAAGCTGAAGTTAATTCACAAGCTGGCTCGATAACGAGCCCAAGCAGCTTCAGAGATTGAACCTAATCATTACGAAAATCTGTGAATCTACCTTTCTCTAGCCTGTTCGTTTCCAGCATCTTTTCAATCACTGTAGCGATACCGTTAGCCGCTTTTTTAGCAATTGCATCCCCTCAAGCTCCGGCTATTGCAAACATTGTCATTGGATCAAAAAATTCCGTCTCCACAGCGATTGATAGCCATCCTATTCCCACTAAGCCCGATTATCAATTTCTGACAAAGGCGCTTCAAAAGCATTTTGGCTCTAATTATTATCAGACCCAATTACGGACTTATTTCAGTCTTGAGAACGACGGGGAAACATCATCAGCAATCCTGCACAGCAATACCATTACTGGGAAATCAGATCAGTTTCGCACAGAGCTGATGCTGTGGCGTAACGGCAATCTAGGAAACTCTTATTTATTAGTCTCTGATGGTGAGACGACATCTATCCTGGATCGCGATCGCAATCAATACTGGGTCATGAGTACCGAGGAGTTCTATGACCTAGATGTTGGCTTCCTCAACAAGATTACATTACCCAACATGCTGTTACTCATGCGTGACGACCTCGGATATACCCCAGCAGAGATGCAAACGATATCCACAGAAGTTGTCAAAGCCAAGTTATTCAACAACCCGTCTCATGCCTACAGTGACATTACCTTTGGAGAGCAAATCCTGGGTAATCAAACCAGCAAAACAATTACAGTCCACTGCAACCCCGGCAATCCAGATGGACTGAAATTCACGTTTCAGTTTGCTCCTCAGACCGCAGACTTGCTGGCTATTCTCACAACAGCGACCGCTCCTGAGACATCATTAAAGATGTCAGAAACCATCGATAGTCGCGTTGCATTATCCCAAGTTACAGCTGACACCTTTACCTTTGCCCCTCCTGCCAATAGCCAACCCAGCCTTGACCCCCTGGCGCTAAACATTTGGTAGACCGCGAGCACTGAGTTCAGCCAGGCTGGATTAGCCTCCCAGGCTTCTACCCAAGGCCCATTGGGTGAGTTGCGGGAAGAGGCGATTGAGTTCTGTGGCGATCGCTGCTGGACCCACCACAACCTCAGCCTGCTGCTGCTCCACCGCCTTCCAAACGGCATTGGCAATATCTTCCGGCTGACTCACCCAGCCCGCTTTTAACGTCTCAGCCATTTGCCGCTGACGCTGGTTGGCATCGGTATCGTCCTTGCCGCGAAACTGGGCTCGCTCCAGGAAGTCACTGTTGATCACGCCGGGGTGAACAATGCCCACATGGATGCCCTTGGGAGCAAGCTCCAATCGCAAGGATTCCGTTAGGCCGGTCAGAGCATATTTGCTGGTGCAGTAGGCCGTCATCTCCGGCAGGGGCATCTTGCCGCCGAAGGAGCCGACATTGACGATCGTGCCCTTGCCTCGGCGGAGCATGGCGGGCAGCAAAGCATGAATGGTATAGATGCAACCCCAGAGGTTCGTATCCAAGATTCGCTTCCAGTCTTCCAAGCTGGTGTTCACTGCTGGCCCTGTTAGGCAAATACCAGCATTGTTGATCAGCACATCCACTTCACCCAGGACCTGGACCGATTCTTCCACCAGCGCAGTAACCTGGGCTTCATTGCCAATGTCTGTGGGGACCGCGACGGCCTGACGGCCGAGGGCACGGATTTGTTGGGCCACGGCAGTAAGGCGATCGCCTTCCCGCGCTGCTAAGGTCACGTCCCAGCCTTCCCTGGCAAAACGTAGCGCTGTCGCTTTTCCCGCCCCCTGGGAGGCACCGGTAATCAATACGTGGTTGGTCATTGCAGGGAAGACGATAAAGATTAAAACTCCATCATTACCCTAAATCCCAAACATGGCGACCCACTATGGGGTCACTCCCGGGCTGACTGGAAGCTTTTGCAAAAGCGATTGCATCACCGGGCGCTGCCGCTGGGCTAGGGCTTGGGGCAAGCCAATCTCCAAGAGCAACTTAGAGGAGGTCCCATGCTCTGAACGGCTCGATGCTTGGGGCTTTACCGCCAGAATCTGTCCTACCAATCGCCGGGACGGCAACTCCCCCTCAAATTGATCAACGATCAAACCCACTAAAGCAGGCTGTTCAGACTGTTTGGCCAGGGCCAGTTTGGCCTGGAAATGGGGATCAATTTCCATTTCTAATCGCAAGCCCTGGCGATGGATGGCCGTGCCCCAGGCCTGATAAAAATGTCCATCCCAAAACAGTTGCACTGGCGTGCGGATCGCTTGGCGAAATTGTATGTGGGGTGCAGGTCGATAGCGTCGCAGGGCTCGCCGGAGGCTGAGGGTGACGAACTTGAGCGAATCCAGCGGATTATCGGCCGCGGAACGGTTTTGGCCATACCACTCCTGCACATCGGAATAGAGGATCAGCGTCAGTTCATCGGCCTGGCCAGTCGAGAGGGGTTCATACTCAACGACCACTCGGGACTGGACATCATTGACCAGTTCAACGCGCAGCACATTGGCCATCAAGCGAACGCTGGCGCCCGATTCACCGAAGACCTCCAGCTCAACTTGCTCATGCATTTGGGACCAGTGATCCACCAGGATTGCAGCCCCGGTCTCACTAATATTTTGGGTGATGCCTTTCCTCACCGTCGATTGCGCCCAGAGGTTGGCCTGCAGGCGATGCTGTAGGCGGTGGGCTTTGCGCTGCTGGGGCTGCTCTAGGGCAACCAAGCTGGCTGCAATCAGCAGAACCAAGTTGAAGAGGCACCAGGCCATATTCACCAGAACCGACTCCGCCTCTTCTGGGTGGAGTTTGAGCCACACTGGCCCCATGGCGAGGGAGGCCACGATTAAGCCAATGATCACTAGGAGATGGCTCACCGATCGCCAGTCAAATTGACGCTTTTCTACCATCAGGCCCTTATCGGTCACGTTGAAGCTGCCCAAATTAGGATTGATCACCGCCATTAGCGTGACCAGGCCCGCCTGGAAGGAGAGGGCGAATTCAAATAGCTCATTCCAAAAGGAGAAGCGGACGTTTTTATAGGGGATATAGTTGGCTTGCATGGCCAACATAATGTGGGGAAGTGCGTACACAACAGTTTCAATGCCAATGCCTCGGATGGGATTAAGGCGGAAGAGCAGGAAGAGCGTGGGGGCGATCGCATACATCAAACGCGGAAAGCCAAAGAAGAAGTGAGAGGTGGCGCTGAAGTAGCAGATGCGCTGGGCCAAGGAGAGGTTAAGCTTGCGGTTGAACAGCGGGTTTTCCAGGCGCAAAATCTGGGCCATGCCCCGCGCCCAGCGAACCTGCTGGCCTACATAGGAGGAGAAAGTCTCGGGGGCTAGGCCCGCCACCATAATCTTGTCGTAATAGACCGATTTATAGCCCTGGGAATGGAGCCGCAGGGAGGTGTGGCAGTCTTCCGTCACGGTCTCGGTGGCAATGCCGCCCACCTCCAGCAATTGCGCCCGCCGAATCACCGCAGCAGAGCCACAGAAGAAGGCTGCATTCCAATGGTCGTTGCCCTTTTGCAACACCTTGTAGAACAGCTCATTGCCCACGGGAACGCGGCCCTGGGTCATCAAGTTGCGCTCGAAGGGATCAGGGTTATAGAACCAATGGGGCGTTTGCACCAGGGCCACTTTGCCATCGCGGAAGAAGCCAACGGTTTCCTGGAGGATGGAACGGGTGGGAATGTGGTCGCAGTCCAAGATCAAAACCAGCTCGCCGCCTGTGCGCTTGAGGGCGGTGTTAATGTTGCCCGCTTTGGCATGGTCGTTGTTGTCGCGGGTGAGGAAGCCACAGCCCAATTCTTCGCAAACTTGGCGGAGCTGCTGGCGGCGATCGCGATACTTCTCAGCTCGTCCATCATCCAGCACGTAGACCGACTTTTTAGCCGAGGGGTAGTCGATCGCCAGCGCCGCCACAATCGTTTTACGAACAATCTCCACTTCCTCGTTATAGGTGGGAATATAGATGTCCACATCAGGCCAAGCAGCCTGGGGAATCAGGGACAGATCAACGGGGCGGCGGGTTTTAATTTGCAGGGTCTGGAAGTAGGTCAACAGCAGCGTGAAGATGGCGTAGCATTCTGCGCCATAGAGCATCAGGCTAAAGGCCCCATTTACCCAGCTATCCAAATTGAGGGTGTATTGGGTGCGGTAGTAGAGGTAGCGCAGGGTGGTGATCAGACTGAGCCACATCAAAAATAGATGGAGGAAGTCGCTGACCTGAGACTGCTTGGGTTGGAGCTGTTCGGCCTTGACCACACAGAGACCGACGAGGATAAGAGCGATCGCGGTACAGCCCTGCTGCCAAATTTCCAGGGGCGTAACGATGAGCTGCCAGGACATGGCCAGGAGTAGGGCGATCGCCAGCAGGCTCTGGATGGTCCCAAAGGTTGTCCAGCGGGTTTGGAATTGCTGGGGCAGGGTGGCCGTAAGCCAGTGGCTGAAGGCTTGGATGGGATGTTGCTGATGCATTATTTACGCTCCTCTTGGTCACCAGATTTCTGAGTAGATTTGGGGGAGGATTTGTACAGATAGCCCGAGGACAGACCATAGGAGCCCAAGCCCACCATAAGTAAACCGATGGGAACCGTCATCCAATTGCCCTGCATCCAATAAGAGACTTTGCGCACCGGATTCACCTTTTCAATTTGGCGTGTTTTTTGTTGATTGAGGAACTTGAGTTCATAGTCATCCTCATCAATGTCTCCAGGAGTCAGTTTTGCATTAGCAACTTTTGGGGTGACTAAGGCCGTGTCTGATTGCAGCTGGAAAAACAGATCATCTTCGCGAAACACATTCTGAATATGCTGGAGCCCCGCCTCGGACTGGGCGCTGAGGCTGAGAATGACCCGTTCGCGGTTCCAAGGAGAAATCATCTCGCTGATCACACCCTGCTGGTCACGAATGCTATGGATCTGGCCATTAGCCTCGCCCCACTGGCGAACATTCGCGCCGCGCAGCTTTAAGGATTGCTGCGGCAACTGCTCAGCCAGGGGGAAGTTTTCCTGAGTGCCGATGGCAATGAGATTTGCCTGCTGGCGCTGGGCTTCGGTCAGGTCTGCGGAGCGCTGGGCCACCAGCTCTAGGCCTTCGGCACGGCTCAAGCGACCGAGGCGATCGCTCACCACCAGCAGGGTTTCCAAATCCGTCGCGCTGGGCTGATCGGGTACCACCACCACGGTATCAGACAAATCCTGGGGGGCACCGAAGGGGAAGCCCACATGCATGAGCTGTAGGTCCGGCAGACTGACCACTGTATCTCGTTTCAAATTAAAGGTCGTTTCCCCATGGAGCGTGCCCCAGAGGTGGTCGTCACTGGTGCGGCGGCAGGCTCCGGCTTCTCCAGGCTTGAGGCGGAAAGCCACCTGGAGCTTTGAGGTGGGGGTGATGCGATCGGCGGGCAGCTCCACGTTGAGCGTTTCGCGGATACCACCTTTTTGGTCGCTGAGATCCTCCCCGGCAATGGCCACCCCATCCAGCAGAACTTCCACGGTGGAAGTGCGAGGGTTGACCTGGGGACCATAGCTATAGGCCAGCTTCATCTGGCTGCCGGGCAGGAAACGATCGTCGGGCAGGGCACGGAAGTCGAATGCCACGGGCGAGGAGAACGCCCCGCGCACCGTCACATCTTCGAAGTCCCGCGTTTCCTGGAGGGTCAAATCCTTGAGCTGGAAACGGCTATCAGCAGGGAGGTGGCGGGGCCAATCGCGACGGTCCGGCGTTGTTGCTGCCGGGAGGTCATCCACGATCAGAGCATGGCTGGTAGCGAGGTCGCGATCGCGGCTTTGGGCCAAAAACTGCGTTGCCTTAGCCACCCCTTCAGCACCATTCCCAGTCGCCACCAACACTGGCGCTTGACCATTGGGCGTCGTCGTCAGCATAAGAATGCCAGACTCTGGAGCAATGGGCTTACCCGCTTCATCCAGCCACTGATGTCCCTTAAGCGTGAAAGGAAGCTTGAGCTTAGCCAGGTCCGGCTGCTGCTGGGCCGTACCGATGATGACCAGGGACTCTTCCCCTTTGACCGCATCGGTGGAGACCACCACTCGGGTTTGGAGAGGCTGAAAGTTTGCCAAGCGAGCTACGGAAGCCTGGAGCCGTGAGGCGGAGGTTAGCCAGTCAGCCGCGATCGCCTTGGGCTGCAAGTAGGCAATCTGATTCGGCTGAAGGCTGAGGTTATCCAAAAAGGGATAGGGATATTGGCTAAAGTCCAGGGCCACGGGCGCCAGCTCATAGTTGAAGGAGAAACTAGACTCAGGCAAGATCTCCGTCCACAGCGTCGGGTCCATGGGATCGATGCATTCCTCATCGATCTTTTGCTGGGCTCTGAGTTTGACCTCGTTGAAATCCTTGATCACATCAGCCGGAATATCAAACGCCACTTTTTGAACCTTGCCTTCCCCAACATTGAGGGGAACGCTGCCCACATTGGTGCCGTTGACTTGCAGGGTGAGGAAGGAGCCTTTGACGAGGGCAGAGGAGGCACGGAAGTGGATTTCGGCCTTGACTTTGTTGGGGGACCAACTGCGAGGTTTAGGAAATTCGAGGTTGGTTTCTGTGAGGAGACCCTGGAGGCGCAGGCGATCGCCCTCCCCCGGCAAGTCCTTAAATTTCAGGCGATATTCCCCTCCTCCTTCATCCTTAAGCTGAGGCTGAAACACAGGACTGAGGGCTTCAGCAGCAGCCATCACGGGGGGAGTCATGCCAGAACTGAGGGTGGTCAGCAGAAATGCAAAACCAACCAGGGAAGAGATTTTAGAGTTCATGGGAGGTAGGGGGGTTACAGAGAACAACACAGGGGAAAACGAACGATGGGGAATCACCACCGTTCAGCGGACTCGAAAGATCAGATCGGAGCAGCGTTAGTAGCGCTCCCAGAACGGTTGAAAGCCCCGTTGGCGATGCAGGCGCTGACGAATTTGGCGCGATCGCCGCTGCAAATCACAGTGCTCTCCGGGGCTACAGGGCTGCTGGGCCAGTTGCTCTAGCTCCCGCAGGGCCGTGATCGGCTTACCTTGGGCCGCCTTGATTTCCGCCAGACTGGCCTGGGCAGTGAGATTATCGGGATCTTCCAGCAAGACCTGGGCAAACTGCTGCTGAGCCAGGGCAAGCTCTTGTTGCTGAAGCACTAAGCCACCTAAACCGGAACGAGCTGCCAAATTATTGGGAGCCTGGACCAAGATGCGATCGTAGATCTTCTGACTCTCAGAAAAGTTGCCTTGACGGCGATGGAGTTCAGCTTGGAACAGAGCCGTAGTGAAGTTGGGGTCTCCAGGCTTAGCGGCGGCATAGCGCTCTAGGGACTGGCGAGCTTCGGCTAAGTCACCCTGTTGAGCCTGCATCTGGGCAATGCGAAAGTGGAGAAAATCTGCATCCACATCCACATCCCCAGCCATCAAGGTCTGATAGAGACCGAGAAATTCAGCATCGGGCTCCAACGGAATCAGGGCCTGGGCGAGGGCTTTCTGTTCTATGGCAGTAGCAGGGGCTTCACTCAGATAGGGTCGCAGCTCTTGCCATACGTCTACGGAACAAATCCGGCCTAGTTTCTGGGCCAAGGCCAAAGACTTCACGCGCAGGGGAAGCTGGAGCGATTCTTGCAGTTGCAACTCAGAGTCCAGCAAAGCCTGATAGAGGGTCAAAGCATAGGTCTCTTCTCCAGTCAGATTGGCGAGGATATCGGCAACTTCTGTCCGTAAGGCCACGCTGGGGGAGTCGGTTTGATCAAGTCCTTGCCTGTAGAACCGGGCAATATCGGTGGAGATCGCCGGGTCTTGCTCCCAACTCATCCCCAACTGCCCAACAGTTTGAGTCAGCAAGCGAGCCACAGCCAAAGGTTCATGGGACGGGGTCTCAGCTTGGCTCCTCAACGGAGATAATACCATCAGCGCAAGCTCCGGCTGTTGATTGGCCAAGTAGGCTCGCACCAGATCCAACCGCAGCGGGGTTTCCCGCTCTGGAGTGGCTGTCTCCAAGGCCGTGAGAAAAATGGGAATCGCTGAATCAGCCTGGCCCGTCTTGTACAGCGCCTGGGCATAGGCCAACCCAGGCTCCGAGGGAATGTCGCCAGCCTGTTGCTGGTAGCGCTCGAAGAGTTCCAGTGCTTGGGCGGGGCGATCGCGATAGGCCAACACCTGGGCAGCACCCAGCAGATTATCTCCCTCTAATTGCTGCGCATCAGTTTCTGCGGCCAGCAACTGCTCATAGTCAACCAAGGCTCCATCAAGCTGGCCTTGGTAGAAGCGTAGCAAGGCCCGCTGTCGTCGCGACTGCCAATCATCCGGCTGTTGCTCCAACATCTGATCTAGAGCAGCCAAACCCACTTCTTGCCATTCGAGCCGAAAGCTTGCCACGGTGCCGATCGCTTTCAGAGCATCCCTTTGATTGGGGTCTAGGGAGATCACTTGCTGATAGCCTTGCCAGGCCAAATCGATCTGGCCATTGCGTTGGTGAGCGATCGCCAATCCCAAGGTCGCTTCCACCGACTTAGGGGACAGGCTCAACGCCTCACGAAAGGACTCGATCGCCGCATTGGCCCAGCCCTTTTCTAATAGCTCATAGCCTGTCTTCACGGAGATTGCTGACGATTGAGCCGCAGCGGCGGGCAACACCAATTGCGGAGCCAGCAGGCCTGGCAGCACCACAAAACAGAGAATGCTCAATCCTTGCCCTAAACGGCTGGTCAGACTATGTAGCGGTTTCTGAGTCTGTTTCACTGGAATAACCTCTCAATCGGGGATGCCATAAACTGGGCTTTAACACGGAATCCAACCACGGTTTCTGAAAATCCATTGCGCTGCTGGAGCGTGATGCCAGCACGGACATTTTTCGTGATCGGGGCGTCATAGAAAACTTCAGCCACGTCGGGAATTGACTGACCCTGCTGCTTACGCAGTTGCTCGTTGGATAGGTCACGGCCATAGGCCACCCCGAGGCGATCCCGATCGCGCCAAACATCCAAGGCATTGATGCCAGCGCTATAGGTCTGGGCCGACTCACCCAAGCCGCTATTGTGATACCAACCATATCGAGCAAACGCTCCAACTTTTTTCCCAGGGAAATAGGTTTCGGCATTGAGGCCCAGGGCATGTTCGCGATCGCCCGGTTTCACTCCCGTTTGACCGCCACCACGGGGCAAACTATAAGCCTCTTGAAAGCTCGTTTCTGCCCCACGATCCTCCCCCGTAACATAGGTAGCGCGCACCAGGGTATTGCCCTGCCAGATTCCCACCTCCGCCGCTGCACCATTAGCGCCCAGCTCAGTCAGCTCTGGATCCGAGGAGAACACCGCCCCCTTCACCATCACGCCATCTGATGCGCGCCACCGCGCCACCGCAGCAGGGCGGCTGGCCATGCCTGCACTCACCAAAGCTGGATTGGATTGCAGAGCAGAGTTAAAGAAATGGGTCGTGCCATCTTTGGCAAAACTGTTGCGATCAAAATGGGATGTCAAGTCCGTCTTGCCAACCGTCAAATTGACATTGGACTGACCGGGCAATTGAGCGTTGTAATACAGCTCTTGAATCCGCAGATCCTCAGCAGAATTGGAAAGGGCGTTCCCCTGGGTGAACTCCACAGCACCACTGATTTCTGAATAATCCGTGATGGGGTAACTCACCGAAGCACGAGCCTGGCCGGTGACTTCATCACCCTGCTGAATATAAGTGCCCTGCACTTGAAGGATTGAGGCGGGCTTAGCATCACTATCCTCACAGGCACAAGTTGCGGGAGTCGGCAATGGTTCCGCTTGGGCAGCAGGGGCCATGAAAAGTACCATCGCCGTGCAAGACAGGAGTGTCTGGGCTCGCAGATGATTTAAGCGATCGCAATTGTTAGGCCATCGAAAGACCAGCCTATAGTAGGAAAACGTCAAGGACAGTTTAGAGACATTAATCATAGTTTTCTCAGATTTATTCACACTGACAAAGTGATCAAAATCATTATTTTCTTGAGGTGAACGAGGGAAGTAGAAATACGATCACAATCAAGTTCTCGAAATAGAGATAGAGACCCAGAATTTAGAGTTCAATCACAATAGCGAATCCAACCGAAGCTCTTTCCTTAGGAAGTCCAACAAAACGCCAGCCAATTGCGTTATATAGATTGACAACCTGACCTAGGCATAGTTCCAGCTTTAAGCCCTCTTCATGCCTATATACTTTTTCCACATAAAATTCTCAAAGATTACAGATTGAGAAACTCGAAATAATCTCAATCTTGATGCAGAGAATCATGTCAGACCCAATCCCACTAAATTCCCTCTATTTCTCAGCATATGCACCCAGGTACACATGAGCATAAGTCCACAGAGAATTCAGTATGAAGCAATTATAATCGGGTCTAAGCCTCCATTCATCCTGAATTTTCAGAATAAAATTTTCAGCATTAATCGAATGGGAAAATGACAGTTTTAACCCTATAAAAAAAGCATATCAAGCCATAATGCTTACTGAGAATTTTGGATCCTCAGCAGGTTGGCTCAATTCAGCTTCTAAGAATGAATCTAATCCCAGCTGGCTCAAATCAGATTCAGAAAATTCTGGCTCAATAGATGTTTGAAGCATCGTATTCCAGGACTGCTCCTGAGCAGCAGCTTGCACCTGAAGTGAATCACATTGACGTTTGACAGCCTTCAATCGAGCCATCAGTCCTAAACAAGTTCCCGAAGTCAATCCCAGCAAAAGTGGATTGACTAAAGGCTCTGGCATAACACCCGAGAAATCGACCTCTAAGTCAGGCTCTCCCGCTAAAGATGGAGAAGATAGGCCCGCGATAGTGACGCAGCATCCTGAAACAATTAGCGAAACGTAAACTGATCTAAGAAAAGTCATTGTAGAAACCGGAACACAACAGATGCAATGGCTGGTCGAATTGCTGTGATTCCTATTTCAATCGCACTTATGTAAGGAGGTTTATTTTATTCTCCTAGCAATAGATTAACGCCAGGAATAGGACATATATGTTTAGGAATGACGAATAAATAGAGGTAGAGCGTCAAGGCAGAGTAAAGAAATGTATCTACGTAGATGACATCACAGAAATACCCTGACCTTGATCATAAATCCTTCTATTGAGGGCGTTCCAAGCTTCATCCCTTCCAACGCAGCAACAGCACCTCTTCTCGCAACTGCTCCCCCGTCGCGGTCGAAACTCGGGTGCGAAACAGATCAATGTTCTCTACCTCATAGCCCACTCCCTCGGCCATCTCAGCTAATAGCTCTCCCGTCCGGATCATGACGCGCAAGAACGATGCCTGATCTCCCACAACGTAAGCCAAACGAGCACCGGGCTTAAGAGCAGGTTGCAGGTTTTTCAAATGGCGCTGCATACCGCCAAAGTAAAGGCGGGTAACGCGGTGGTACTGCCGCTCAAAGCCAGAGGTTTTGCCCAAATCTAAGCGCTTTTGTTCAATCTCACTGGCCACAAGATCAACGGCACTACCAGGTGTGATCAGCTTGTCATCCTCGTCCACGCTATAGACATTGCGGGAGTTAGAACGCATCAAGCCCTGCTTCAACGCTCGGAGGTCAGCCTTCGTCTTGAGGTATCCCAGCAGCACAGATTCCAATCGGGTCGTGCGGGTGTAGTCCTTCTCATTGGGATAGGGCGGCGAGGTAATGACTGCATCAATCGAATTGGGCTGGAGTACTGCCCCTACAAAGCGTGAGTCCTGCTGAAATACTTGAGTCTGGGGATAGTCTAGCTGCTCTACTGCGGCAAGATCGTCCGCCATTTGAGTGACTTTGGCTCGCCAGGCTGCGCGAACTGGCGCATCTTCTTTCTTGCGGCGACTGACCCCCACCTCTGGACCAAATTTGAGGTTACTGGCGTTGTAAACCGCAGTGTAGGCCAGGGCAAGACGCATGACGTCTCGCAGAAGTTCATCGGGTTCCTGAGCGATCGCCTCAACCAGCGCCAAACATTTATGTAACGGCAACTCACAAATTGAATTTTTGAGGATCAATGCTTGCTGCTCATCATTCAGCCCCAGCAAGTCTCCCTCAGCAGTCTTCTCCAATCGAGCCATAACTCGATCTGCTGACAACTCCAGCTGAGTTGCATCAACATTCCAATTACTTTTTAAGCGAGAAGCTAAAAATGAGATCGGTGTGGCTTCAACCCCCACTGCTGCCATGCCATTCTTCTTGGCCTCAACCACCGTCGTCCCCGTACCAGAGAAAGGATCCAGTACCACCGCATCACTTCCTAGCTCGAACTTCTCAAAATAACTACGAACAAGGTGAGGTGGATAGGAGAGGACAAAGCGATACCAATCATGGAAGGCACGATCGCTCTCCCGCAGCTTGTTGTGGCGTAGGTCCTTGGGATCGGTAAGGGGTTCGTGGGCTGGGGCCATGGGGCAAGGGCTACGAGGCCACAAGGGGATAGAGGCGATCGTAGCAGGCCAGGCTGAGTGACTTCAACCATCGCCTGGCGTAAACGGTGGCTATTTCAACAGAGCTTGCCAAGTTGCTGGACCAACGACTCCATCTACTTCTAGATCCAGAGCTTCCTGGGCTGCTTTCACCGCTGCCTCTGTCATCGGACCAAAGGCACCATCGGGCTGACCATCTAAAAAGCCCTTCTTATTGAGTTGACGCTGAAGACGCACCACGGCATCTCCTTTCTCACCCAGCTTGAGCGTGGGGTAAGGATTAGGCTTCGCTGATGGCTGAGCAGGTGTAGGTGCAGCGGTAGGTTGAGGTGCAGCGGGCGTAGGTGCCGCTGGTTGAGACGTTACAGGTGCCGCTGGAGCAGGCCTGGCAGTTGGCGCGGCAGGAGCGGACTGGGGCGCTGGAGGTGTGGGTGGCTGAGGCGCTGATGCTGGGGAAGTGGGAGCAGGGGGAGCTGTAGCAATCGCGGGGCTTGGAGTATCCAGTGGGAACAGGGCATTCCAGGTATTCGTGGCGACTCGTCCGGTTTGGGGTAACTTCGCTGCAGCTTGGAAGCGAACTACTGCCAGGCTCGTGGCTTCGTCATAAATCCCGTTAACGTCACCGAGGTAGAACCCCAGCAACTTCAGCACCCCTTGGAGTTCTGCCACAGCACCGCCCTGACGACCTAGCTCCAGATCGGGACGACGCACCGAAGGTGGTGCAGGATTGATCGTAGATGTAGGAGCCCCAGTATTCGAATCAGCCTGAGCCCCAGACGAATCAGCCCAAAGCAGAGTCGATAGCATGGGAGCCAGGCACAGCGCTAATGCAGTCTGAACTGCCCCGCATCGAACTGCTCGGACCTGGGCCAACGTGAACCTGCCTGCCATGGACTCTATTCCTATTGGGATGGGGATGGGGAACGACAACTTGGGGATGGAGCAGCATTGACACAGCTGCACAACCACCGTCCTAGAAAGAGACAGTCCCATACAATGATGAAACCAACAAACGGGGTCTGGGTTAACGGCAACCCTTCCCATGGCTCGTTTCCTGGGCTATCACCGCGCATTTTAGCAGCATCTGTATGTCTCGCCTGTCTTCCCCCTCCGCAATTTCACTGCCTCGCGCTGTTACCCAATTAGCTCAGCAGCTCAGCGAATCGACCTCTCAGTCTCTGTTTGAGAAGGTTTGCATCCAAGATTTACAGACCCCGCTGCGCGAGGCTCCCATCCCTACAGCCTTCGTCACCAATGCAGGCAATGAGACAGCCAGCAGCGCATCGAACGACGCCTCCACTCTCCCCCCTATCTTGATCCTCCACGGCTTTGACAGCTCTCTACTAGAGTTTCGCCGTCTCTATCCTCTGCTGACTGCTCCAGTAGATGAACAACCCCAACGAGAAGTCTGGTTGATTGACCTACTGGGCTTTGGCTTTAGCGATCGCTCCCCCGATCTGCCCTTTAGCCCTGAGGCCATCAAAGCCCACCTCCTCGCCTTCTGCCAAGCCAATATCCAGCGCCCCGTCATGCTAGTCGGTGCTTCCATGGGTGGAGCAGCCGCTATCGACTTTGCCACCAGCCATCCTGAACGGGTAGAACAGCTGGTCCTACTGGACAGCGCGGGTTACCAAAACGGACCCATTATCGGTAAATACCTCTTCCCTCCTGTGGATCAATGGGCCGTAGAAATTCTGCGCAAGCCCGGCGTCCGGCGTCGCATTAGCTGCAATGCCTATGCCAACCCGGATCGCCTCGTCACCCCGGATGCGGAATGCTGTGCAGCGCTGCACCTACTCATGCCTAATTGGGACAATGCCCTCAAAGCCTTTACGAAGAGTGGGGGCTATCCCAAACTGCGCGATCGCCTCCCCAAGGTTGCAGCCCCAACCCTAGTCCTCTGGGGCAAACAGGATCGAATCCTCGGCACTAAAGATGCGACTCGCCTCACCGCCGCCCTCCCCAATGCCCAACTGCGCTGGATCGAAAACAGCGGCCATGTCCCCCACTTGGAACAGCCAAGGAAAGTAGCCCAAGCAATTGCAAAGTTTGCAATTCGCTGAATAGCCCCCATACCTAGCTCCCCCCTAACTGGACCCCCGACAAAAATCTAGTCGCTGGCACCACAGCATGAGCTCCATGGATACGAGCTCACAGAGGCGAGCTAGGAAGTCGAAAAAAGAATAAAAATCTAACGTCTATGAACCAGATCTAAAGCAATTCTTGGGCATTCTGTAGACAGTCACACGATCGTCTAAGTACAGCATTAATGAATTGGATTAGCTCCGGTCGCTATCCCCTCTTTGGAGCGATCCTCGGAACTTTCATACCTCTCTTAGCCTGGGCAACTGTCGCCGAGGCTAAGCAGAATGTGCTGATTATCCATTCTTACCATCCTGAACTATCTTGGACAGCCGCTCTCAAGCGAGGCATGGATCAAGCATTCTTATCAGAGCTATCAATGATGGACAAGGATCTTGGAGCAACACCTCCCATCAACGAGGAGACTAGCAACAAGAACGAAGTTACGCTGTGGCATGAATTTCTCGATGCCAAACGCTATCCCCACCTCAAACACAAAACCACTTTTTTCCAGCAGCTCCAGGAGAAATACTCCGACACCGACTTAGATCTCATCATGGTGTCCGATGATCCCGGACTTAATGCGGTTCTCAGTGAGCGAGAAACCTATTTCCCAGATATACCCCTCGTCTTTTTAGGCATCAACCAGGTCAGTCCTGAATTACTCAATTTACCCAATGCAACGGGAGTGTTTGAATCCCATGCAGAAAAGGAAACAGTGCTCGAGGCTATACGCCAAACCCAAGCTGATGGAGTCATTGTCGTCTCCGACTCCAGTTCCTCAGGAAAATCGCATACAGAAGGCCTACAGAAAGTCTCTAGCGACTTCGGCCAAATGGCCGTAGTCGCAGATATAACTCCCGACAAGATCAAAACGGCATTCGCTCCCTATCCGGAAAATTGGCCCGTTGTCATCGTTGGGCAACTTCGTCAAAACACCCCTGAAAGATCTCTGATTGGCTTTGAACAATCTTCAAGGATGCTGCAAGAGCAAATCAAAAACCCGATCTATAGTTCCAGCTTTATGCACTTAGGCAATGGAGCGGTGGGCGGCAAGATCCTCAATGGCGAACATCACGCGAAACAAGCCGTCGGGCTAGTCCGTCAAATCCTTTCGGGCCAATCCATTGAATCCCTGCCACCCATTACACAAGCCGAAAACACTTGGACATTTGACGCCCAAGAGCTAAAACGGCTAAATATCAATCTTCAAGACCTGCCCGCAGGCGCAGTGCTCATTAATAACCCCACCTCTTTTTATCAAGCACATCGGGGGCTAATTTGGCTTAACGTCGCAGCCCTAACCGCAGCAACAACAATTATTTTGCTGCTGATCGAGGTCATCCGTCGTCGAGCGATCGCTGCCCGCACCCTCGAAGCCAGCCATCAGCGCTATGAAGACATCGCCAGCCTAGGCGCAACGGTCTTCTGGGAAATCGATGCAGAGATGAAGTTCACCTACGCTTCGGGCGACACCAGCGCCTTCAACGGCCTGAGCCCAGACCAGCTAATCGGACAGCCCCTGGAAAGCGTTGTTGCTCACCACCCTCGCCTTGACTTCGACTGGGATGGTTTTGTAGAAGCCTTTGAAGAGCGCCAACCGCTGTACAACTTCACCTTTCGTGCCCATCAAACAGCCAAGGCAATCCGTGTTTTCCAGATCTCAGGCAAACCCATTTTTGATAGTCGAGAGCAATTCCAAGGCTACCGTGGGGTGAAGCGAGAAATCACCGAACAGCTCTACCTCGCAGAAACCCTGGCCTATCAAGCTACCTATGACTCCCTCACAGGACTGATCAATCGCCAGGAATTTGATCTGCGACTCAAAACAGCTGTGCAACGGGTTCAGCGCTACGGCACCCAAATTGTTCTTTGCTATTTAGATCTGGATCAGTTCAAGATCGTCAACGATACAGCAGGACATCTCGTTGGCGATCAGTTGCTGGCAGAACTAGCTCAGGTCATCCAACAATCAGTTCGTGGCGCGGATGACTTGGGTCGCTTGGGGGGGGACGAATTTGGTTTGCTCCTAGAAGGGTGCAGCGTCTCCCAAGCAAATCAAATCTGCGAAAACATTATTGAGCGGGTACGAGCCTATCGTTTTCGCTGGGAGAATCGCAAGTTCCAGGTTGGCGTCAGTATTGGCATTATCCCGATCCAGGCTGACGGCTCCGATGCCGTTGCTTTGCTGAGTCGCGCTGACCTAGCCTGCTATAAAGCAAAAGATTTAGGCCGGGGTCGAATCTACAGCACTACGGGCCAAGATATTGCCTTGACCACTCGGCAAACCCAAATGGTGCACCTCGCCAACGTTCCTCGCGCCATTGAAGACAATCGTTTTTACCTGATGCAGCAACCCATTCAGGCAGTTGTTCCCATAACCAAGCCGGGGCAAGTTACAGGAGCAGAGCAGGCGATCGTCCATCCGGGCAAACTCCGCAGCGCGACTCACTTTGAGGTATTACTGCGTCTGCGGGATGAGCGGGGTCGTTCCGTTTCCCCAGGATTATTTATTCCTGAGGCAGAACGCTACGGCGTAATCGGCATTATTGACCGCTGGGTGCTGCAAACTGTTCTGCAGCGTGGGGCTGCGTTTTGTCACCAACCCGGCGATCTGATTTCCGTCAACCTATCCGGGGCCAGCATCAATGATGAGCGCTTCTTGATTGAGGCACTGGATTGGATCGATGCTTCTCCCCTCGCACCTAACTACATTTGCTTCGAGATTACAGAAACCGCAGCCATCTCTCACTTAGATCAAGCGAAGTCCTTCATCTATGCGATGAAGGATGTCGGGGTCAAGTTTGCCTTAGATGACTTTGGAAGCGGGCTCTCTTCTTTTGGCTATCTGCGAGAGCTACCGGTGGACTTTCTCAAGATTGATGGCAGCTTGGTTAAGAAGATACATTTGGACCCCTGCGATCGCGCCATTGTTGCTTTAATCAACGACATCGCCCACATGATGGGCATGGAAACCATCGCTGAATTTGTCGAAAATGATCAGATTCTGCGCTGCTTAGAAGAAATGGGCGTGGACTACGCCCAGGGCTACAGCATTGGCAAGCCAGAACCTCTGGATTTCAGCCTTATGACAACGAGGTAAGATCACAGGGCAGCCGATGTAAAACGGGTCCATGCCACAACCTTGGGAAACTGACGCTATCATCCACCACAGCCAACGATTGCTACACAGCTTTCGTCATGCCCTCGGTCGTCCTCTTTTGCCCGAGCTAGAGGCTGGGTTAGATGCCTCAGCAGACATCCAAGCCCAGGCCAAACAACTCTTTGAAGCCCCCTTTGTGGTGGTCTCCCATGGAACGGAAGCAGATCCCATTTTCAACTATGGCAATGCCCTAGCTCTAGACCTTTGGGAGTTGAGCTGGGAGGCTTTTACTCAATTGCCGTCTCGAAAGAGCGCCCAAGATAGCGAACGCCCCGAACGAGCAGAGATGTTAGCCCAAGCCAAAGCCCAGGGATACTTTGAAGGCTATGTGGGCGATCGCACAACGAGTAACGGTCAGCACTTCCGCATGGAAGATGGCATCATCTGGACAGTAGCTGATACAACCCAAACAATTTGGGGGCAAGCCGCCACCTTTTCCCAGTACCATTTCCTGTAGCGCATCTACAGTGCAGATCAAAATCCGAGACCTGCAACAGCATTGACTCAATCTGGCTAGGGCATAGAGGTTTTACTTCATGGACAACGGTAACGACAGCGTCTGGACATACAAGCCCTGGTGGTGTCAGCCCTGGAGCATTTTGCTCACCGGTTGCAGCGTCATGGGAGGAAGTTGGTTTCTCTTCCATCGCTACTGGCTCACCGGCTTGGTTTCTCTGCCCATGCTGGCCTGGATGGGCTTTTTTATCCTAGTCTTTCCCAAGCTAGCCCGGGACAGCGGCATGCTGGCTGAAATGAAACAAGCCCATCAGCAGCTCCAAACCCAGTCTTCGAACGACTAGCAAGTCTAGCAGCACAGCACCAACCCCTGCATCTTTGCGCTGTCCCCAGGGAAACCTAGGGTATCCATAGAGGTCTTACTACAGACCGGCTCGATTGAGCAGAAGGAGTGCCATGTTATCTGTTGCTGTGGGCCATAGCTACGATCCCGATGCCGCCGAAGCGATCGCTGAAATTTTTGAACAATGTGACGAACAGCTCCAGGGCAAAATCCCCCAGGCAGGGTTATTGTTCGCAGCGATTGATTTTGAACATCAAATCCTGCTCGACCGCATTATGGAGCGCTATCCAGGGCTGGAGCTAATTGGTGGTACAACTGATGGCGAGCTATCCTCCGTGGAAGGCTTCCAGCAAGACTCTGTCAACCTGACCCTGTTCACCAGCGACAATGTGCAGATGCATGCCGGGGTCGGGCGTCAGGCCTCTCAGGATATTGCTGCTGCGGTGGAGCAAGCCGTCACCCAGGCCAAAGCCCCTCTCACGGCTCCGCTGAAGTTAGGCCTTACCATTCCTGAAGGATTAACCGTGAGTCCTTCCAATGTTCTGGAGGCGCTCAATCAGCAGTTGGACCCCATGCCGATTCTGGGCGGGGTGGCAGCGGAGGGACCCAAGTCGGAGCAAACCTACCAGTTCTACAAAAACGAACTGCTCAGCGATGCTGTCCCCCTGCTGCTATTTTCTGGGGAACTGCTCCTCTCCCATGGCTTCGCAAGCGGCTGGCAACCCATTGGCCGCAGCGGCCAGGTCACGCGGGTCAAAGACAATGTGGTCTATGAGATTGATCATCAGCCAGCCTTAGCCTTTTATCAGCATTATTTCAAGAATTTCTCACCGGATGCTGCCTATCCCCTAGCCGTCTTTGCCCCTGGGGAGGAACGGTTCTTTCTACGGGGAGCCATTGCCCATGACCCCGACCAAGGCAGCCTCACCCTAGGGGGAAATGTTCCTCTCCATTCCCAAGTCCAAATCACAGAAGCCAGCCAAGACAACATTATCAACGCTGCAAAGGACAGCCTCGCCCAAGCTTGGCAGGGCTATCCAGGGCGAGAACCAGCAGCTGCCTTATTTTTTTCCTGCGCTTGGCGCCGCTGGGTGCTGGGGCAAAAAACCGCAGCGGAGGAACAGGCGATCGCTGAATTCCTCGATATTCCAATTCCCTACAGTGGCTTCTATACCTTTGGTGAAATCGTTCCCCTGCGAGACTATAGCGCTGCCTCATTCCACAACACCACCTTCGTTTCCTTAGTCCTGGGGACCGAATAAATGGTGACAACTCATCTCCCCCAGACTCCAGAGTATGACCGTGAGCCGCGAGGGCTGCAGCCTGTCCAAGATAGCAATGACAGCGCAGCCACCATCAAAGCACTGACCAAAGAGAATCGAATTCTCCGCAAAAAACTGGAGCGCGCCCATGAAAACCTCCGCCATATAGAAGACACCAAGCGCAACCAAGAGTCTTTGCTCAAAACCGTCATCAGCGAACTCCAAGACTCGCGCGCAGGACTAGAGCGAAAAAGCAATACTTTAGAAGCCACCCTAGACCAACTCCGCAAAGCCCAGGAGCGATTGATAGAAACGGAAAAGCTATCTGCCCTCGGACAACTCGTTGCCGGAGTCGCCCATGAGATCAACACACCTGTGGGCACGAGCATTACCCTCGCATCGACCTTAGCCGACGAAACCGAGCAGTTTACAACTGCGTTAAATAGCGGGCCGCTGCGAAAATCTCAGTTAACGCAATATCTGGCGATCGCCCAGGACAGCGCCCAACTCCTTCTCAGTAACTTGCAACGCGCCGGCAACCTCGTCCAAAATTTTAAACAAGTGAGCGTTGACCAAGCCAGCTTGAAACAGCGCTGTTTTGAACTTAAGGCTTACAGCGAAAAAGTGTTCCAAAGCTTATCCCCCAAACTCCACCATCACCAATGGGAAGTGACAGGTGATGAAATTGTTCTCCATAGCTACCCTGGCCTGCTGGCCCAGATCCTAACCAACCTAATTACCAATTCTCTCGCCCATGCCTATGGACCCAATGAGCCAGGCCAGCTCCACCTCACCATTACCCAACGAAATAGCAGCGAAGTGGAACTGTGCTATGGCGATGATGGTCGAGGTATAGCGCCAGCACTACTCAATCGGATCTACGAGCCCTTCTTCACCACCAAGCGCAACCAGGGCGGCACCGGCCTAGGCCTGCATATTCTCCACAACATCATCACCCAGCATCTGCAGGGTCAAATCCAGGTTCAAAGCGATTTGGGCCGAGGCACCCACTTCATCATTCAGTTTCCCATTCCGCCAGAGCCCACGACGACAACAATTCCGTAATCCCTATGAGACCCGCCTCTAGGGGATTTGGGAAACCTCAAATATATAGACCCACTGAACCAACAAACTTCGAGCCATGCAAGTGAGCCCAAACTAAGACCAACCGCCACGGCTCCTAGCTGCAGATCTACTATTCCAGGCTATTTTACTGTCGCCCTCAAGACAGGCAACCGCTAATGAACGATCAGGCTCTACCTCTACAAGATATTTCTACTGATGACATCAGCGGGCTCGGCGCTAATCAAATTAGCGGGCTCAGCGCTAATTTGATTAGCGAGGATGATGAAATCATTTGGCTGGAAGAAGACACTGACTCAGCGAATTCCCCCAGCGAGGACAACCTGCAGAAAGTCTCCGACGAATCCCAGGAGTGGAAAATTCTGATCGTCGATGATGATCCAGATGTTCACAGCGCTACCCGCTTGGCCCTAAATAGCTTCCAGTTTGAAACCCTCCCCCTCAAGTTTCTCTCGGCCTATTCGGCCAGAGAAGGCCACCAGCTCATGCTCGCCCACAGCGACATTGCCGTCGTACTGTTGGATGTGGTCATGGAAACCTCCAATGCGGGTCTGACACTCGCCCAGCAGATCCGTGAAGATTTAGGAAATCAGAAGTCTCGCATCGTCCTACGCACGGGCCAACCCGGTGAGGCACCTGAAGCCTCGATCATGCTGGACTACGACATCAATGATTATCAGGTCAAGCTTGACCTCAGCCGCCAACGCCTGCTGACAACGATCATCATGGCCCTGCGCTCCTATCGTGACATTCTCACCATCGAAAACCAACGAGCCGAGCTGGAAACAACCCTTGGGCAGCTCGAACAATTGCAGACAGAACTAAAGGCCTACACCCACAGTCTTGAACTCAAGGTGTCGGAGCGCACTGCTGCACTCCAGCACAGTAATGCTCAACTGCATCGTCTGGCGAAACTCGATGGTCTCACCCAAGTGGCGAACCGACGCTGTTTTGATGACTACCTCAGCCAGCAATGGAGCCAACTCAGCTGCAGCCAAAAACCCTTGGGGTTAATTCTTCTGGATGTGGATTACTTCAAAGGATACAACGACCGCTATGGTCATCTTGCGGGCGATGAATGCTTACAAAAGATCGCTCAGACGATCGCCCAAACTGCTAATCGCACCAAGGATTTAGTCGCACGCTATGGCGGTGAAGAATTTGCAGTGATCTTGCCAGATACTCCCTCCCAGGGGGCCTGTCAGGTTGCCTCCGCAATCATTCAAGCCGTGGAAGCCTTAGGCATTCCCCATGAATCCTCTTCGATTAGTCCTGCAGTCACGATCAGTGCAGGCATTTCATGGCTGATTCCCCAGGTTGATATCCCGGAAACAAGTTTGATCGAGACCGCCGATCGCGCCCTATACCAGGCCAAGCAATTAGGACGTAATCGCATTCAGCTCTATACCCCCTCCGCACCATCGTTCTAACGCCAATGACTCAGACTGAGCGACAGTGAAATCCCTGGTCCATCATCGCTGGGCCAGATAATCTTCAAAACGTCCCTGGAGCTCGGCTACAGTCAAATCCTGAGTCCAATATTCAACGAGGGAATGACCGAAAGCCCAGGCACTGTTCACCACATTAGGCTTGGGTTCATCTTCATCAGTTGTTAGCGCATCAACCAGTAGCAAAGGCCAGATTTGAATCAGCTCGAACTGGAGGGGGTTTGCTTCGGGACGGAGCAAGGTGAAGAGGTCATAGGCCATTTGCAATTTTCCGAGGACAACAGGCAGTTGCTCGACGGGGACTTGTTGGGCCAGCACCATGGCGAGAGCAGGGGAGCCGGTAGTCATAGTGGAAACGAACTGGAGCACTGGGCTTTTGAGGAGAGCGGTGAGGCCTTGAGTAGTTGCCATTTGTAGGGTGTAGCGGTCGATGATTTTGGCGGCGGCGGCGGCGCGGGCTTCTTGGTTGCGCAGGAAGCGGGCGAGGCGGAGTTGCTTGGCGGGGCTGAGGTTTTCGACCAGGGCAAGGGAGAGGTTGTCGATATTCCAGGGGGTGCGGATCTCATCTCCGGTGGCGTCGCCAGTAACGACGGGGAGGACGCCGTCGCATTGCTTGCCCAGTTGCTCCACTCGATAGTTTGTGGCTTCGCGGATAGATTTCTCTTTGGGTCGCTCGCCCCATTGCCAGTTGTAGGGGGGCTGCCATTCGCGGATGGGGCGGAGGCGATCCACTTGGGTGACGATCGCAATCGCAGGCAAATCATCCACGGTCTCTTTCAGATCGGTCAAGAAGTCCAGATCCATCTGCAATGCCGGATCCATGGCGGGGGTGACCAGGAGCAGCAGATCGGCATTGGCGGCGTAGTCCAGCACTAGCTCCCGCAGTTCGCCGCGCTCCACTTGCTCGTAGCCCGGTGTGTCCCAGAGGGTAAGGCCTTCGCCGCTGGGGATCTGCCAGTCGTAGCTTTGGATGCGATCGGTGCTGGGCAGGACATCCACTTCGGCTTTGTCGGCTTGGAAGAGGGTGTTGATTAGGCTGCTTTTGCCCGCGCCCGTGCGACCCACGAGGAGAATGCTAATGGGCTTTTGGACGACGGCTTCGACGGGGTCGGCTTGGTCGAGGATTTGTTGGAGGGTTTGGGTTTTGGCTTCGGGCAGGCTTTGGGTTGGCGGGGCGAAGGTTTCGATGGGGAGGGCATCGCCGCTGTAGAGGGCGATCGCTTGCTGGCACAGGTTCCGCAAGGCCGCTTCTCGCAATAGATTGCTGAGGTTGCCCACCAGTTGCTGATTGGCCTGACTGTTGTACTTGCTACTGGCAGTTCTCGCCACTGCCGCAGCGGGGTTAAAGGCCCATTGGGCCCAGCGCCAGGCTTTCCAGAGCTTGCGGGCGGAGGGCTCTAGTTTGCGATACATCTGGTAGCCCTCGTAAGCCTGGCCCACGGTCATGCGGTTGAGCACGGGGGAGAGCTTTTGCATCCACTGATCCATGTCGTCGGTGGTGCCGCGAATGAGACTGTAGGCCTGGGGGATGTAGATGTTGAGCAGGGGGTATTTGACTTCGGGGTGGTAGACGCGGGAGACCTCGGTGACGACGGCTTGGCAGCGTTGGGCGAAGAGAGCGAAGTCTTCCCAGACGGGGGGATCGTCTTGGCTGTCTTGGAGGATGGTTTGGAGAGCTTGTTCAATGTTGTTGCTGGCTTCTCCGGCGGGGAGGGCGGCCATTTCGTCGGCAGCGTCTTCGAGGTCTTGGCTGACTTCTTGAATGGCGGCTTCCATTTCGGCGAAGGGGGATTTGGTCCATTTGACGAGGAGGAAGCGCCAGCCAACGAGGGCGATGGTGAAGATGGCCCAGATCCAGCTGACGCCCCATGCGTGGATTTGGCTACCGGCGGCGATGAGGATGAAGCCGATGACGAAGACCAGGGGCAGGGCCAGGACGGCGAGTTGCCAGCGTTGGAGGCGCAGCATGGGGGTGAGGGATGGGGGGCTTTAGCAGTCTAGCGCGGGAGTTCCGGGGAATTGGCTGCTCTAGGGTTGGTTCTTGATGTCGAGGCTGGTTACAACCCATGGCAATGGGAGAGCGAGTAGAATCAAAGCACGAGTACGAGCTAAAACTGCGTTGTCATAGAGCTGATGCAAAGCACCCAAGATCAAATTCTTGAACGTCTCCGGCTACTTCCTGAAGGGATGTTGCGGGAGGTGCTGCGGTTCGTGGAGGTTCTGGTTGAGCGGCTAGGCGGCAGCAAGACAATTTCAACGCCTGTGCAGGATGGCTCAGGTAAGCGCTCCTTGGGTGAGGCGATTCAGCTACTGCGATCGCAAATTGACTCAGAAGAGATGCTGCTAGAAGACGAAGATATTTTTGCGGATGTGAGGGACCAAACTCCGGCACCGCTGGACGCGCGTTGGTAATGGTGCGCTATCTCGCAGATACCAATATTATTTCGGAGCCTTTCAAACCTGCACCGGATGCTCAGGTGATGTCTCAGCTTCAGGCTCATGCTGATGAGGTGGCGATCGCTTCCATCACCTGGCATGAGTTGCTGTATGGCTTGAATCGTATGGCGAGTTCGCGGCGGAAGCAGCAGCTAGAGCAGTATCTGCGGGAGACCAATTTTGTGATTTTGTCCTTTGAGCGGCAAGCGGCTGAGTGGTTTGCTGTTGAGCGGGCGAGGTTGGCTGGAATTGGGCAGTCGCCGTCTTATCCAGATGGGCAGATTGCGGCGATCGCGGCGGTGAATGACTTGGTTTTGGTGACGTGGAATGTGAGCGATTTTGCCAATTTTGTGGGGCTAAAGCTGGAGAATTGGTTTGGCTAGGCGAGTTTTATATCAGTGCGTATGACAATCTCACCAGTTCGAAGTGCGATAGCTATGATGAGATAAGTTTTGGCAGTAGCTTTTGCGTGGCAATGGATTCATCTGTTGAGTTTCAACAATATTTAGATGCGATCGCCATTCACTATTCTAAGAATGCTTCGTTCTACACTCCGACGGACGCATTATTGCCGTTGAAAGTGCAGTCGATACATCGTCAGAAGCAAGAAGGCAAGATACGGCAGGTAGAGAAGCTTCCAGTGCTGAAGGGGTTGCGGAAGTATGCACTGGGAGAAAAGCGGGAACATGTGTTGCTTGCAGGACGGCCAGGTTCGGGGAAATCGACGGTATTGCGGCAGCTAGTGGTGGCTTTGGCAGCGGATGGGCTAGTTCCAGTATTGGTGCAATTAAAAGGTAATCGGACGGTTCCGCAACTGATTAAGGCGGAGTTTCGAGCTAGAGCCAAGGAACGGATAACAGATGAGCAGATTGAGGATTGGCTGCTAGCAGATCGCTTGGTCTTGCTGCTCGATGGGGTGAATGAAGTTCCGACGGATGAGTTGCGACGAGAATTGGCGCTGTTTCGGGAAGAGAACTCGACAGTAGCAATGATTTTTACGACGCGGGATGTGAGCTTGGGTGGGGATTTGGGGATTGGGAAGCGGCTGGAGATGCAGCCTTTGTCAGAGCCACAGTTGCAGAAGTTTGTAGGGAATTATTTGGGGGAGAAGGGTGATCGGTTATTAGGGCAGTTGCGAGATAGGTTGCGTGAAATCGCCGAAACGCCGTTGTTACTAAAGATGTTGTGTGATGTATTTGAGTCTAGAGGGGAGCTACCGCAGAGCAAGGGTGAACTGTTCCAGTGGTTTGACTGGGACTACGAGCGCATCAAAAAAGGGGTTGAGTATGTTCCTGTTTCAGAGAATTTCTGGTTGTTCAAGGCACAGATCCTTCAGCATCTAGCTTTTGCAACGATTCAAGCAGATCTAGATAAGCCAACTGAAGCATGGTATAGCTTCCCACACGATCGTGCAGTAGAAATTTTGGAAGATTGGCTACGCAGTCGAGGTATGACAGATGCACCAACGAAAGCTGCGCTTTGGGTTAAAGATCTCATCAATTATCACCTTTTACAAGATGCAGCAGAGCCAGGAAAAGTTGAATTTCATCATCAATTATTCCAGGAATATTATGCAGCAAAAGAATTGCTAGAAATGTTTAACAACAGGCATTCAGATGTGATGGATTCAGAGAAATTCCAGCATTACTATTTGAATTATTTGAAGTGGACAGAGAGCGTAGCAATCGGGCTTTCGTTGATGGCGAATGAGAAACAAGTTGTCAAGATAGTAAAGCAGGCTTTAAACGTAGATTTTATGCTTGGGGCGCGGTTGACTGGGGAAGTGCATCCTGATTTTTTAAAAAAAATCATAGAAGTGCTGTCTCATTTTAATTTCTCGAAGAAGCTGTACATCCAATTCCTTGGCGAAACTGGCTCTAATCAAACACTAGTAATTTTAGAAGAGTTGCTCAAGAGAAAAGATTTATTCCATCATGTTATTGAGGCTTTGAGAGTACTTGGCACAGAAAAATCTATTCAAGTTCTTGTTAATATTATCTCCACTAATTTAACCTATAGCGAATCCATCTATACGTATGTCATTGAAGCATTAGGGGAAATTCCTAATAGCAATATTATTCAGCATCTACAAGCAATATCTGTAGAGCACCCTCTTTTTCATGTGCGACAATTTGCGAAAAAAGAATTAATCAGGATTCAAAAAAATTCTAATAGAAATATCATTGATATAGATTCATCACCACAAAAAATCACAATAAAGCAGTCAATCTCCACCGAGGCAATAGACACACTAAAACGAGATTTGTCATGCCTTAATATAGAAATGCCAATGGCAGAGTCAGATGAATTACTAGATTTTATGGGTCTACTAATTGATCACGCAAGTACTAAGCTACGTATTCAGAGCGTTAAGGCTTTGGCTGAGATAAAGCATCACAGAGCAGTATCTTTGCTAGATAGAGCACTGAAAAATTCACATTTTGATGTGCGAGCTCATGCAGCAACTAGACTAGCCAAAATTGATGATCCACTAGTCGTTCCATCACTCATTTCTGCTTTTAAGAAAGAACAAAAATCATCAGATCATTCTGTATACGTATGTTCTATGATTATCAGGGCATTGGGGACAACTAAAGACTCCGAAGCTCTTGCATTTATAGAGAGTCTCATAGAGCATGATGACACTGCAAACACAACTGTACTTATCGCAGCAATCGAACAATTTTGCATTCCGAAATCTATAGATTTTTTATATGACCACTTAAGTTCAGAAAAAGGCCAGAATGAGGTCGCAGCCATCATGAAATCTATAGCCACTATCCAAGAAAATTGCAAATTTTACAGCTACAAAATATTCAAGAATCAGCGAGCCCAATCCCAGCTAAGCCAGCAATCATCAATAGATGCTTCAGCATCACTTAGAGGAAATAGGCTTCCTCTATCTACTCAAACCAGTATAACTATCTCTAAAATGCAGCAATCAAATAACCAACCCATTTTCCACATCGGCTCAGTCGGCAACCTTAATACAAGCGACGTTACCATCCAAGGCAATCAAGTCGGCATCCAAAGCAACTACACCACCAATCCCGAAATTCAATCCACAATCACCCAACTCCAAGAATTCCTCAACATCCTCCAAACCCAAAACCCCAACATCACCAACGAAACCGAAGCCCTAGCCATCATCGACGCCGAATTCACCGAAATCCAAACCACCCCAAACCACCGCCTCAAAAACCTCCGCCAACAACTCCTCAACCCCGAACGCCACGCCCAAGCCTTCAAAGCCACCATCGTCGAAGTCGCCAAGCAGCAGCTTGAAACCAATCCCTTCGCCATCGCCGCCATCACCTACTTCGACAAACTCAGCGAAACACCCGATCAAGGAGCCTAAACCATGCAAATCACCATCGACCTCCCCGACAACCTATCCCTCAACGAAACCGCAATCCGTACTGAGGTAGCAATCGCCCTCTTTCAACAGCAAGCCCTCCTAATCGAACAAGCCGCCCAACTCATCAACATCGACGTCGATGACTTCTACCAAATCCTCCTAGACCGAAACGTCCTCACCCCACCCACAGCCCCCGACGACACCCCCGAAGAACTCATCCACGCCCACCTCCGCATCTCCCTCCAAGAAGCCAAACAAGGCCAAACCAAACCCGTCTCTGAACTCTGGGACGGCATCAATGACTGACCCCTCCCCCATCCAGATCCGCTTCACCCCAGACTTTCAAAAACAACTTCGGCGGCTATCCAAACGCTACCGCAGCCTCCGCAAAGACCTACAACCACTCCTCGACGAACTCGAAAACGGCAACTGCCCAGGCGACCAGATCTCCGGCACCACCTACACCGTCTTCAAAGTTCGCGTCAAAAATAACGACATCAAAAAAGGCAAAAGCGGTGGCTACCGCGTCATCTACCAACGCCGCGACAATATCTGTGTATTGCTCCTCACCCTCTACTCAAAATCAGACGAAAGCACCATCGCCGCCCGCGAAATCAAAAAAATCATTGACGCCTTCAACGAAGTTGACGAGTCCTCTGAGCAAGAAAGCTGAGGTTCCGCACTCATTGCTTAAGCTTGCTGTAACAGCGAGCCTTCTTTTTTAGCTACCTCACGACATTGCTGTTCGATCGCCGCCTGCTGAACATCACTCTCCATTTGATACTGAGTCACAATCGCATCAAACCCCGGCAGAAGATGATTCAAAGCCGCATCCGTCACAGCCCTCAACAAAGGATCACCCGGCAATAGCGCATTCTGCCGATGCTGCTCCAGCACAGCATGAAGCCCTGCAATATAGTCCTGCAGACGCTGATCAACCTGAAACGGGGGGTCAAAATAAAGCGCTTTAGCCGCTGCCGATGGATTCCCCGGCAAATTGAGCCGAGCACTCCCCCGCAGCAACCCTTGATGTGCTTCTTGCAACAAATCAATCACCAACTGCAGCTCTTCTCGCAATTGCCCCGGCTCTGAAAGCTCCGATCCATGGGTCAACATGAGACTCAGCATCGCTGCCCGCTGAGACAGCATTCTCTGCCGCCCACTCACATTAATCATGGCAGCATTGATCATTTCACTGGCAGAAGTCGAATTCATAATGCAAAGGTTGAAGCACAAAGGCTAGAGAAACAGGGTTACTGAGTTAAAAGCAAGACTAAGCCAGCAACCAAACACTTAGAATTTACCCACAACCCTACGCACAGTAAAGTTACATTTTTTACCATGTATTCAAACGCTGACGAGGTTGAGCTCTGCCTTAGCCTTAATTCCTAATCGAGCGATCGCCTCAAGCCCCCATACAAACAGTCCTGCCACAGACCAAACCTATGCAACGCTAAGGCGCATAAACCCGCTCCAAACCATGCCCCTCCCCAATCTCCACAACCAAATCCGCAACAGTCCCCTCTGCCCCCTTCTGCACCAAAGGTTGCACAAACAACCCAGGATGTAACGCCTTCCAGTAATAATCCACAAACGCCCCCACCTCAGCATCCGTCATCCCCCCGCGCCCCTCAGCCCGCAGCCGCTGCTCCGCAGCCACCCGCCACCGCTTACTCAAGCGATAATCCGTCAGGGATAGCACCATCAAGCGATCGCACATCTCCCACAGCGGCAAATACTCCCCCAACCGCCCATTGCAATCCCGCGAAAACCGCCGATCTGCCTCCGTGACAATTGGCTCTGGAAGCGGCTCCGGCAAATCAGCCCCAGCCTTAAACCGCTCCAGCCCCACCGGCTGCACCCCCAAAAACCAACCCTCGAAGATCACAATATCCACACCTTCGACTGTTTTAGAGCCCACGCGATCGCCCTGCCCCCCCTGCAACGCCTTATCAAACTGGGGCACTTCCGCCACCCGCCCCTGCCGTAACTGCTCCAACACCGCGATCCCCAAATCCACATCATGGGTACCCGGTGGCCCTCGCCAAATCAACCGGGGATCATCCTGCAAGAGCTGCTGTCGCTCAGCGTAAGTCTTATACAAATCATCAATCGAAAAACTCAGCGTCCGACAGCCCATCTGCCCCAACAGCAGCGTCAAAATCTCCCCCAGCGTTGTCTTCCCCGCCCCCTGCATCCCCAACAGCCCCTGAATCAGCGGACGCCCCAGCCGCTTACGTTGCTCCACCAACTGCTGAGCCAAAGGCAACCACAACTGCCACAGCAACGGCAAAGGATCCGCGATGCCTTTCAAGCTGGCCCAACCCACAACATCGCCATAGCTGCGTTGTAGCCACATCAGCCGCTGCTCAACAGCCTCATTCAGATCTCCCCCTGAGATTAAAGCCTGGCAACGAGCTTGATCCTCACCTTCCGCAACCACAAGGCGATCGCTCAATGACCGCTCAGCAACCTTGCCCATCGCAACCTGCTCCAGACATTGCCAGTCTTCGGGAGTAAGAGACAGCATAGTGAAAGAAAAGAAAAGACCAGCGATCTCAACAGAATGGAACTGTAATCAGGCCTGTTAGCACGTAGGAAACTAGCCATGTCATATCCCCCATCGGGTGGGATGCCTAACAGCGGAACTGAATCCTCATTCCGAAGTCGCCAAGCCCCAAACATCTCATTCCAAGCGATCCCAGAACTGAAGCCTTCATTACAAAGCCCGACCTAAGAGCCCAACTTAAACGCTTCCAGGAACAAACAATAGATAAAGCCAATCTTGGCGTAATTAATCAGCTCCAACCCCAAAGGCCGAGGCTTCGTCTTTGCCATCAACCAATTGATCAGCTCAATCAACGCCACTAGAATCGCCGCCACCTGGGTATCCCAAACCGCTGCCTGACCTGCGATCGCCGCCAAAGCACTCCCAATAAAAAAGCCACCCAACAGGCTAATAATCTGGGCCGAGAGCTTACGCCAGGGATTACTAAACCAAGCTCCGAGGCGATCGGCAGAACTCTCTAAAATTCGGGTCAGGCGAGTGTCTTGCATGGGGGGTTGAACCAAGCGGTGACTTCAATAAAAGGAAGCTATGAAGGGGATCAAAAAATGTATAAATTTTGACTAAAAATAAAACAAATATCATCGCTCCGCATTACCTTAAACGATGACATGGTAATAAAGCTGTGACCTTTCCAGCATAGGCGATCGGCAACTCAGCACTCGCCTTATCCGTTCAGTATCTCCACAGCCCAGCTAAACCATCGCCTTGCCTCTCGAACGCCTCTCTCCAGTGACCCACCTCCCACGTCAGCATCTAGCTCAAAATCAACATGAGTCTGCATCAATGCCCTCCCAGCCCATCTGACTGTCCATCGCAGCAGCCTAACCCAAGCGCGGGGATCACCCCAGGGGCAATTGCTCCCCAAGCTAACCCGGTCGTTACCCACTGGCGTCGCTGTGCCTTCGCTTGCTCAATGCTTCTGGCGACCCTAACCACAAGCTGTAACCTCGAACAGATTGCCGCCCCGCCTCAACACCGAACCACCCCAGCTCAAGCGGCCGAGCAAACCCCAGCAGCCATCCCAGAGCCCGCCGCCGTCAAAGCCAGGGATAAGATTGAGACTCCGGCTGATACTCCTGCCGAGCCCCCTGAGCCCAGCCAAGTGATCCCGCAGCTCATGAGCCAGGCTTCTAGCACGGCCAATAGCGAGCTATTTCCCGCCTCAACATCGGGCACAAACCAAGGCCCTCTGCGCATTGGCAACCAAACAGAACATCCGCTACGCATCGCCTTTCTAGCCCAGGGTGAGACACCCACAGATGTTGAACCCTCTCCTGAAGCGGCGATCGCAGCCAACAGTCCTGAAATTAATAGTCCCGCAACCAACAGCCAGGATACTGAGAGCCCAGAAACCGCAAGCCCAGACAGCCAGACCATTCGAGCCCCCTTCCATTGGGACTTCGCTCCTGATGAGGGTGGGCGCGATGGGCTGCTGCTGGCCCTGCCCGAGGGAGATCTTGCCCTTCAGGATGGAGACGTCATCGTCGCCTTTGCCCAGGATGGCTCCCAGCGCTATTGGGGTCCCTATGTTGTGGGAAAAACATCGCTGCCCCATTGGAATGGCGATCGCAGCGAATGGCAGCTGCTCGTCCAGCCCTAAATCACACCGGCTCACAACCCACCAGTTGGATCCACAACGGGGCGAGTCAGGGCAGGTTCAATCAGTCCGACCTGTGAATTCCAGCCTCCCCTCGTCTCAGCCTGGTCTCAGCTCAATGTCACGCTAGGCCCCAACCCCCAATGGGGTAAGATGCAAGGCATTTGTGTTGATGTAGCTTGGTTGCGGAATGGCCTTTGTCTCCCTCTCCTACGCCCTATTCCTCTTAATTGTTCTACTGCTCTACTGGATCTGTGAGCAGGAGCGGCTGCGCCTGATCGTTCTATTGGGGGCCAGCGTTGTCTTCTTTGCAACGCAGGGCAAGGGAGCCATGGCAGTCTATCTGCCACTCTTCCTCATCAGTACCGCAGTCAACTTCTATTTTGGTCGTGCCTTAGATCAAAAGGTTGTTCTGCCAGAACATGCCGGAGACAAAGATCTCTCCAATGAGGCTTGGCAATCTGCCCAAACCCTTTGGAATGAGAAGCGGCGCTGGTATCTCATCGCGGGAATCGTGCTGAACGTCGTGGTGCTGTTCGGCTTTAAGTACGTTCCTTTTGTGCTCAAGAGCCTGGGCGAATTGCTACAGCAGCCTAGTCTTCTAGCCAACGCTGAGACCGTTAGCAGTAGCCTCTTAGTCCCACTAGGCATCAGCTACTTCACCTTTGAGAGCATTGCTTATCTAGTTGATGTCTATCGCGGCAAACCAGCCACGCCCAGCCTGCTTCGCTTCACCACTTACAAGCTGTTTTTTGCCAAGCTGGTCTCCGGTCCCATTACCCGGTACCACAGCCTGAGCCCCCAATGGCGCGATCGCGTTTTTCCCAATGCCGAACAGATCACCGATGCGCTCTGGCTAATCGCCCGGGGTGCCGCCAAGAAAGCGATCCTCGCAGATCAGCTGGAAATGATTGTTCGCCTCGGCTTTGACAACCTGGCACGGGCAGGCAGCATCGATATTTGGATGCTCACCCTGGGCTATGGCCTCCAGCTCTATCTAGATTTCAGCGGTTACGTCGACATTGCCCGAGGCAGCGCCAAGCTCTTGGGTCT
The DNA here is from genome assembly GCA_938002085.1 of uncultured Pseudanabaenaceae cyanobacterium. Lineage (GTDB taxonomy): Bacteria > Cyanobacteriota > Cyanobacteriia > PCC-9006 > JAAUQQ01 > JAAUQQ01. The sequence goes on along the minus strand of CALLAT010000032.1, from coordinate 9,561 downwards.
AGAGCTTCCCGAAAACTTCAATAGCCCCTACTTCAGCGCCAGCATTGCAGACTTTTGGCGGCGCTGGCACATGACCCTGGGAGATTGGCTACGCAACTATCTTTACTTTCCCCTAGGGGGATCGCGCAAGAGCTTGCAGCGCACCTGCATCAACCTCATGATCATCATGGTCATCGCAGGGATTTGGCATGATGCGAGCTGGGGATTTGTCGTCTGGGGCGCTATCCATGGTGCTGCATTGGTTGTTCATCGCCTCACCGCAGAGTTGAGCAAGCAACGCCCAGCTCTACAGGCCTGGTGGGAGAGCACGCCTGGCATCATCAGTGCTTGGGGTATCACTCAACTCCTAGTCTTTTTCTCCTGGCTATTCTTCCGCCTTCCAGAAGTTTCCCAAGCCTGGATGGCCCTAATGCATCTGTTTGGCCACAGCGCCGATGCCCAATTTGCTGAGAAGGTCTATGTCGAGGTGACAGGCCTCAGCCGGGGGCAAATTGGCTTACTGCTTGCCATGATCTCCGGGGCTATGGCGTCGCTGTACGGCATCAAGCGCTCCATTAAAGTTGACCTCAACTGGCCTATTAAGCTGAGCCTCGTACCTCTCCTGCTTTATGGCGTTTGGCAACTGGGCAAAGAAGGTGCGACTCCTTACATCTACTTCAATTTTTAGGCTTTCCCCGCAGCTCGCTAACTCGTGGCATTGACTCGCCCGCTTGGCCCAACCGCCCCCACAGACTGATTGCGCCCGGATCGCTTGGCTCGATAGAGTGCCTGATCCGCTTGCACAACGAAGCGCTCCTGGGGCGTAAATTCATGGGGCACCATACTCGAAAACCCAATACTGACGGTCACTCTCTCTTGTAGATCAGGATGTCCCGCAGCATGGAGCTTCTCAATTTTTAAGCGCAAGCTGTCCGCGATCGCCGCCGCTTCCGGCAGGTCAACATTGGGCAAGATCAACGCAAATTCCTCACCGCCATAGCGAGCCACCAGCTCTCCCGAACGACGGCAGTGCATAAACAGAGTTTGGGCAATGGCCCGAAGACAGCGATCGCCTTCCACATGGCCATAGGAATCGTTGTAGCGCTTGAAGTGATCAATATCCACCAACAACAACGCCAACGGTCGCCTTACCCGCTGATTCCGTAACCACTCCTGGGTTAAGCGCTCATCAAAAAAGCGTCGATTGGCCACTCCCGTCAGACCGTCAGTATGGGCCCACAGCGAGAGCTGTTCGTACATTTGATCATTCTGGCGATCGCAGTAGTATCCCAACCAGGTGCAAAGCCAGACGATCAATAGAACCATGATGAACTGGCACAGGCTGCGGGTTTCCTCATCCAGAGGCTGAGGTTCAATCAAGCCTTGGTATTGCAAGCCATAAAGTCCCAGCAAAAGCGAAATCACAAGCACCGTCAAGATGGGCAGAAAGCGCCGCCCCAACAACAGCGCTGCCAACATCGGCACAAAGGGTAAAGCCACCAGCACAGGAGCATTTAACCCACCGGCCTGATAAGCAGCAACCAGAATCGTCAACAACAGGCCGATCACAAGAACCCAGGCCGACAGCACCAAGGAGCGGGACCGGCGGGCTAGCCCCAAGCTAGCCAACAGAACCAAGCTGTAAGACCCTTCAGCCAGCACAACAACATTGTTCAGCGGTGCGCCAGCCCAAGCACGAGCCAAGGTCAACACAGCCATGGTGACAATCAATAGGCCTGTCACCGTATCCATTAACCTGAGCCTAGCTTCACGCTTAAGCGCCGGCAACGATGCTCGCTCATCCACAGAAAGTATTTCTGCCAAGGGCAGAGTCGTTAGAGGCTCATTCCTCTATTAGTATTCCAAAGGTTTCTCATCGAGAAAATGGGAAACCCACGGGACTCCAAACCGCTTTCGCGTAGGCTTTCAGACATTGATGAGACCCATACCGTTCTGTGAAAGATGATGTTGCGATCGCTAGATCAAGCGTCCCCAGGGCGATTGCAACGTTCCATTCGCTGATGCAAATCGGTATCAAGCTCCCAAAACATAAGCCAGACGCAGGTTACACAACTAAGCAACCGCCTGCTGATGACGCTTTCGCATCGCCGCAGCAAGCCCCAGCAAGCCCGGCAGGAGAGCAGGCGTTGGCACCGCCGCATCCGGGCTAATGTCACCCGGCAGAACTCCCTCAAACTGATAGTTATGCGCTTCCAAGGTGCCCGTAAATGAATTCGCCACCAATGTTCCTTCGAAGTTTCCGTTATAGCCAAAGACATCCACATCCGGTGCCAGCAGACTGCCCTGGAAAGAGAAACCGCCGTTCAAGGTGCCAATATTCGCAGTCGAAGCATTGACAAGGTTGAACAGGACATTCTCACGTTGCACCCCAAGCAAATTCATTGCATGGTTTTGCAGCGTGACATCGCCATCCACATTGACTACCACCGTGGAGCCTGTGGGCGCATCAATCGTGAGGTTATTCAACCCCGTCAATTGACTGCCCGTCAGCGAAAAAACATTAGTACTGGTATTCAAGCCTTCCAAGCGAAGACTGCCCCAATTGTTTTGGACCGTTCCCGTAGGAGACAAACCTTGCAAGGAGCTGGAAAGGGTCGCCAACTCGCTATAAGCAGCTGTAAAAAAGCTGTTGAGGGTGCCGCTCTGTCCAACCAGAGTCGGATCATTCGTTACCCCTCCCATGACATTAACGCCAGCGACAGTGCCCGCACTGGTCAAAGCGCCAGTAATCGTGCCTGTCCCCCGATTCGGCACCGCAGACAGGTTCCCGCCCACGAGGGCATCTCCGCGAACCTGAGCACTCAATGTCAGATCACCACCCACCACTAAAGCAGGGGCATTTGAACCTGACAATTGAGACGAGCTGGGGAGTTGTGAAACCAGATTGACACCCCCTGGAGCGGTTGCATTACCACCCACTGCTAAACGTCCCCAGACATCGCTAGAGTGCGGAGTTTGCGTGTAATCGTTAAAAACAAACACGTTGTAATCATTGGCAACCCCTAAATTTGCAGCGATCGCAGGCTGGGCCAGTGGCCAACTCATTAGCAATGTTGTGACTGCTATCACGGGTGGCGCAGTACGACTGAGAACTTTCATAGAACACACATTTCAAGGAACACTTTTAAACCCTAAGTTAGAGCTCTTTGAAATGGTTTAACTAAACATAGTTTTTATCCAGAGATTAGTCTAAGAAAATAGTTTTAGAATCATCCGGATAAAAATCAGAACCTTATCTATATAGGCTTTTCAAGCATTTAAGCGTAGTTTTTTTAGTCTACAAAGTTCCCAGCTTATAGAATCTTTTCAAAACGTCAGAGGCTGCACGCAATTCAAAAAAAATCCTTTTCTATTTCACTCAAATCAGCCAAATTACATAAGTCATTTAGCTGAGTTATGAATGATTAATATCTAAAAAATGATCTAGATCACTAATAGTTTATGTCCTACCACTTACAGCTTTCCAAACTTTCCCAACAGATCTTCCACCGAAAACTGACTGCGCTCAGAACCCGCGACATCCCAAATAATCTGGCCTTCATGCAGCATCAGGGTGCGATTGCCCACTGCTAAGGCCTGCCCCATACTGTGCGTGACCATCAGCGTCGTCAGGTTTTGCTCCGCCACTAACTGTCGAGTAATGCGCAGCACTTCCTCAGCAGTCTTGGGGTCTAGGGCAGCGGTATGCTCATCGAGCAGCAAAATCTTGTGCTCTGCCAGGGTGGCCATCAGTAAGCAGATGGCCTGGCGCTGGCCACCGGAGAGTAGGCCCATGCGATCGCCCAACCGATTTTCTAGACCTAAGCCCAGTTGAGCGAGGCGATGGCGAAACCGCCCGCGCCGCTCTTTCTTCAAAGCACCGCCCAAGCCTCGTCGCTTGCCCCGTTGATCCGCCAGGGCTAGGTTTTCTTCCACAGTGAGGTGGGCACAAGACCCCAGGAGAGGGTTTTGGAATACACGGGACACGAGGTGCGATCGCTGGGCTACGGGCCAGCGAGTCACGACCTGCTCACCAATTTTGACTCGGCCCTGTTGGGGAATGATGCCGCCGCCCAGCACGTTAAGCAAGGTGGACTTACCAGCACCGTTGCTACCGATCACAGTAATAAATTGCCCTTCAGGAATCTGAAGATCAATGCCGCGCAGGGCAGGCGATTCTAGAGGAGTACCGGCGTTAAAAGTAACGTGGATGGCTTGGAGGTCGATCATGGCAAGTTGCTAAGCCTGACTGATATTTCAGTATGACGCCCCAGCCTCCATCCCTATTTGCTCTATTTCAACGTCAGCAAACCCTGCTCTTTCAGCTTCGGATCAAAGCGCAACTTCATCGTCACTCCTCGCTCTTCCAAGACCTGCTTAATCTCCGCCTCCACTCGCCGTGCCACGTTTTTCAGCACCTTAATCTGCCCCGCTTCATCCGCTGCATCATAGGCCGCCTGCTCTTCGGGCAAGATCTGCGCTTTGGCATCGATCGCCTGCCCCCAAACAGCTGCATCCTCGCCATTCCCCGCTGGTGTCGAACCATTCTCCGCAATCCAATCCGCCTGCATCTGCGCCAGGGCCGTGCGATTAGGTCGATCCACCGTCTGCAACTTCACCCAATGACAGAGCATTGGTCGCCGCGTTAAGTGCTGCTTCAGGCTGAGGTACACATTGCGAGAAAATCCTATGTATTGAAGGGTTTGGGCTTCGTCAAAAATCGCATAAATGCCAACCTTGCCATCAAAAGGCTCCGTTAAGATCTCTCCTGCTTCGGTGAGATAGGCAATGAAGTCGAGGTGGGCTAAGGGAGTAGTACTCAAAGCGATCGCAGCCTTCGGAACGGCAGGGGTAAAAGTCATGGGAAATCCTAGGCGTAGGAGGAATCTTGCGTCGAAGCACATTGCAGCAATGTGCTGTTACAGATGCATTCAAAAGAGACCCCAGATAAACCTAGGGCAGTGGAAGATCACCTCAAGCCGCTTTCTGAAAAACAGCACAAAGGCGACTAGGCTTAAAAATCTTGGCCTGAAACATAAATGGTGGGGGCACATGGACGATCGCATAATGCTCAGGATCATCGTGATACGGCTCAAACTCTGCCGCCATACCCTTGGGCGTCTTACTGCTGTAAGGCACAGGCTGAAACAGCTGCCCAGTAAACTTTGCCTCAACCCAGCCCTTATGGTCACCAACCTTCTGAGCAAAACTAGGCTCTTTTAATAGGGCCATGAGCAGCTCCTCTGCTTCCGCAGTCAGCGTAAAGCTCGTGTCGAAGGTATCAATGACTTTGAGGCCCATGGCACAATCCCAGTTTTCCTAATGCATTTCAATAGCCCCAGCCTACAAAGACCCAGGGTCTAGACCGCTCGAATCGTCTTGCTCTGCAACAACTGATCTTGCTACGCAACAAAACCGGCGCGATCGCTGCTCAATTGCGATCGCGCCGAGATGTTCCGAGATATCTCGTTATATTCGCGTCAGTTAGCCATCACGAAAGAAAGGGAGCGATGCGGCCCCAAACCATGCCAGGCGAAACAGCCGAGAATTCAGCCCTATACAGCAATGCAAGACTCCAGCGTTTCTACCGTGCTCCGCTCACCCACCCTAGGCTTACCCGCAGCAATCAAACTGAGATAGCGAGCCATCGCTGTAGAAACTAGGGCATTCGTAAAAATTGCCCCTTCGATATTGGCACCGAGCAGGTTGGCCCCCCGCAAATCAGCCCCGCTTAAATCAGCTTGGCAAAGATTGCTCCACTTCAAGTCCACATTGCGCAACAGCGCTTCGGTCAAATTTGCTCCCTGCAGATTTGCGCCGGTGAGCTTACCTCCACGCATCTGGACTGCCTGTAGTCGAGAGGCCGACAGCCTAGCCCCGTTAAGCTTTACCCCGCTGAGCTTCGCTTCCCCCAAATCCACACCATCGAGGTTAATACCACTCAAATCCAAACCATTGAGATAAGCCCCTTTGAGGTTCACATGGTTGAGAAAGGCACCATCTAAGTTAGCACCACTCAAGCGAGTGCCTTCCAGATTGGCCCAGTTCAAATTAGCCCGGCGTAGATCGGCATTGCGTAGATTAGCGCCACGCAAATTAGCACTACAAAGGTTAGCCCCCCGTAAATCTGCGCCACGCAAATTAGCATCCTGGAGTCGAGCACCGCTCAGCTTCGTTCGATGAAAATTGGCATTGATCGCAAAGACCCCGGTGAGGTTGGCCTTCGTCATATCAGCTTCAGACAGGTTGGCATCACTCAGCTTGGCATAGCTCAAGTTCACCCAATTGAGAAACGCATCCCGCAAATTCGCCTTAAGCAAAAAGCAGCGGCTAAAGTTTCCTCCCATGAGATTCGCTCCTTCGAGCTGAATTCCCACCAAAGTCAGGTTTTCTAAATTGGCACCCTGGAGGTCGGCACCTTCAAAGGCGCGCGCACCATTAGCATATTCATTCAGTAGCCCATGCATATCCATAAGCTGACCTCCTTTTAATCAGATCTGCGGCTCCAAGTCAGTTGTTCGGACCGGAAGATCTTGTCTTGCTCCCCTACAAGTTAGGCGACCTTTTAGTCAATTAGTCACAAAAAGCTTAAGAAGTATTTAATGTTTACTCAATGAGTCAATGTGCTCACCAAACCACTGCGTTCCAATAAGAAAAGATCTTTTTTGTGGGGATCCCACAAAAAAGACAGTGATTTGAATCAAAACATCACCATCGCTCAAATTAGCTCATTTAAGACTGGATCCTGCTCAACGAGACTTCCTTCCCATCGAAGCACTGTGACCGGAGTGCAGTGCATCTTGCGCCAGCTTAGGCGATGATTGGAAGTTGGAACGCTCATCTCATCATGGCGTAAGGATTATTAGGCGTCTGATCAGTGGCCATATCTGATTTTCAACGACGGGACCTTGCTTGATGGATTCTGCGGCAGCGCGATCGCGCACCGAAATTCGTAGCCTTGTGCGGGCCCAGTTAGAGGTCTTGCTGGAGCAAAATAATCTGGAGGGCGCAAAAGCTCTGCTAGTGCCGGTTCAGCCTGCCGATATCGCCGATGCCATTGAGGATCTGCCCCGCCAACAGCAGGCCATTGCCTTTCGGTTGCTTTCTAAGGATGAAGCGATCGAAGTCTACGAACATATTGATACGAATATTCAGCAGCGCTTGCTGGAAGAACTCAAAAGTCAAGAAGTCCTGGATATCGTCGATTGCATGTCCCCCGATGATCGGGTGCGTCTCTTCGACGAACTCCCAGCCAAAGTCGTCCGTCAACTGCTCGTACAAATGAGCCAACAAGAGCGGGAAGCCACCGCAATGATGCTGGGCTATGAAACCGATACTGCCGGGCGCATCATGACCCCGGAGTACATCGCCCTGAAAGAGAGCATGACTGTCTCAGCCTCTCTGGATTACATTCGCAGCCTAGCGGAAGTGAAAGAGACTATTTATTATCTCTACACCACTGACCAGGCCCGGCGGCTGCGAGGCATCCTCTCCCTACGCGACCTCGTCGTTGCTCGCCCCCAACAAACCATCGGCGAGATCATGACCCGCGATGTGGTCGCCCTACAAACCGATGCTGATCAAGAAGAAGTGGCCCGTGTCATCCAGCGCTATGACTTTTTAGCAGTGCCCATCGTGGACAGAGAGGAACGGCTGGTGGGCATTGTCACCGTCGATGACATCTTGGACGTGATCGAAGCTGAAGCCACAGAAGATATATACGCCCAGGGCGGTGTGCAAACTGGTGATAGCGACGATTACTTCCAGACCAACCTGCTCACCGTCGCTCGCCGCCGGGTGCTATGGCTGCTAGTCCTCCTCGTGACCAATACTGGCACCAGTGCTGTCATCAGCTCCCAACAAGATGTACTCCAAGAAGTGGTCGCCCTCACAGCCTTCATCCCCCTACTCATTGGGACAGGCGGCAATGTGGGAGCCCAATCCTCCACCGTCGTTATCCGAGGCCTCAACACCGATCGCATCCGCAGCCTGGGCCCCGCCAAAGTCATTGCCCGAGAAGCAACTGCAGGACTATTCCTAGGTCTCATGCTGGCTGCAGTCGTCGCGGTCTGGGCCTATTGGCTCCAGGGAGATATTTCAGTCTCGATCTCTGTGGGCATTAGCTTAGCGGCCATCTCCGTTCTGGCTTCCACAGCAGGCTCCAGCTTGCCCTTGCTCTTCCAAAAGATTGGCTTGGACCCTGCACTCATGTCTGCTCCTTTTATTACGACCGCAGTGGATGTCCTCGGCGTCTTCATTTATTTAAGCGTTGCCCGAGCCATCATCTTGAACTAGCCCAAGAATTAATCACCTCTGGGATCTGTTCAAATTTAATAGAATCCGCTGGGGATCTTGAAAATCGCATGACTAAGTACAAATACAGAGGTAATTATACGTAAGCCGGGATCGATTCACCCCTTCAACCCTTGCGTTATCTCTCAATAGACTGCTCACAGCCCTTTTCAGGCTCATTTCTCTGAGATCCAGTTCATATTAAGGGCTGGAACCGTCGTTGCTCGTCAACTATTGTCTTCCTTAAATCATGAGATTAGCCCAACGCGCTTCTGGAGCACTTCACTGGATCGAACGGGGTGATCGCCACAGTCCACGCATTGTTTTTTTGCATGGCTTTATGGGCTCTAGCCTAGACTGGCTGGGAATCATGGAAGCTCTAGCTCCTGACTATCACTGCTTGGCAGTCGACCTCCCAGGTCACGGTCGTAGCCTCGGACTGGATGCCACCCAGTACACAATGGAAGGCAGTGCAGCCTTAATCCATCAAGCATTGGCACCGTCAGACTCATCCTCTGCCCAGCGAGCAGATTTGCTCGTGGGCTATTCAATGGGGGGAAGACTGGCTCTCTTCTTGGCCCTACGTTTTCCCCAAAGTTTTCCACAGGCTCAAATTATCTCTGGGTCGCCTGGATTGTTAACGAAAAAAGAGCGCGAAGCTAGGCGAGCGTTAGATTTGATCAGATGTAAAAAGATCAAAAAGGATCTTAAGTTTTTTTTAAGAGACTGGTATGAGCAACCACTATTTGCATCCTTGTGGAAAACGTCATTGGTCGAAAGTCTTATCGAGCAACGCCTACGTAATAACCCGGATGAAATTTGTTACTCTCTCAAAAGTATGGGACTAGGCTCTCAGCCAAATCTCTGGCAAGAACTGACCTCTACAGCATCAAAACTGCACTACGTCGCAGGTGCACTCGATTCTAAATTTGTATCAATTTCTCAAAAAATGGCTCAATGTAACACTGATTTTGAACTGAGAGTGCTACGTGGGTTAGGCCATAACATAACTCTAGAGGATTCTAGTGTGACTGTGACTGAAATTCGCAGATTGATGGAAAGACTATAGATTTGGGACGAATTGGTGCGATTTAGTTACAAGGCACAGGTGCCACGCTCATGATTTCTGCAAAAGAAATGTTGGCTAGATTACCTATGCTCATATAGATATGGGTCTTAGCCCTAGTATCACCAAGACTGTACCCACCCAAATTTTTCTCCTTGGAAAGCAGTAGAGGTGAATACTCAAACAGGTTTTGGCTCAGCCAGTTTCATGAACCTGGCTGAGCC
>CALLAT010000031.1 GCA_938002085.1 uncultured Pseudanabaenaceae cyanobacterium | reverse complement strand
GCATGGCAAGCAAAAGCACGATCCGCGAGCAGGGTCACGTCAGTGAACTCTGCGAGCAGCTCATGGGCCTGGTCCAGCAGAGGCTGATATTCCTCAAAGGCCACGCTAGCGCTCTTATGTTTGAGGGTCTTCCACAACAATGGTATGGCTCGACCACAACAGACCACCGAAAGGTGAATCATGCAGTACTGGTTCCACAGCAGTGTCGTATCTAGAGCAAGGGAAACGGGGCTATGTTTCCACTCCCGGATGGCATTCATCACCAGCGGTACATACCAATCACTCACTTCGATTCGAGGATTCGCTAGAAACCGACGCCAGCGTCGCTGGTAGCTTTGAGCATATTTCGCTGGGCTTTGAACGTAAGGCTCCCAAGCCGTCAGGTTTATTTTTTGACTATTCACCAGGCCCACCACCATCCAAACCAGAGCCTTCAGGTGGCGTAAGTCTTTATGAAGGCACCATTGACCGAGATAGCTCCACAGGGAACCATACAAGCAGGGAGTTGGAGTCATGGATTACTGTTGTTGTGGTAACTACAGCATTCCCTTCAGCTCCCCCTCCCTTTTTTACTCTTCAAAAACCATTAGATGTGTCAGTCCGCCAGCTCTGTCACAGTAAGAAATCTGTCTGGAGCTGCTAAGGCTACTGCCTCGTTTGTGTGGTGTTTAGCTTTTGCTTCCGCTTAATAAAGCCCGCTCTGTGCAGAGGGATAGCTATTTGCTGTCTCGTATACAGGCGGGCTTTATTTGTTAGAGATAGGGCAAGTTATAGTGGTTGAAGAAATCTGGAGGAGACCTGGCATAATACTTCGTCTCTAGGGGATTTTATCTGAATTAATAGTTCGTGATCGCCATCGTCTTAATTGCATTAGACGATGGCTTTGTAGATCATAGAAAGACTATTTTAGTCTCTATTTCGATTTTCCTAACGAAGTTTTACTAGCCCATTTATACAGAAAAATTTTCTAGAAGAAGCAAATTATAAGCTGACCATACTGCAGTGCTCTCAGTCTGACGCATGTTCATCTCCTTTCATAGAGTCATCTTAATTGCTAATGGTTGCTCAGTATCAGTGGCTGTTGGATTACTAGATTTTCAAAGGGCTCTCTGTTGAATCACTTTGCTCGTTATTGACTCTTGCGGGGAGATACGGTCACTGTAGAGTCATACTCTCCGTTAAAATCTCTTGGTTTTTTCAATTTTGAGAAGATCATTTGGCTGAGGTATGATTCGGTTTATACGGATATAACTTATTCTTTCATTCTAGTTAAGTCTCTTGCTTACGTAATCAGCATCTGTATCTCTAGTTCTCTGCGGCTTCGCGTCTTGCAGCACGAGACTGGATTGTACAAATATCTATTTGTTCCGCCATCTAAAATAAGGTTTTAAGTCTATTGACTATTTCACTGAAGCTATCATTCTTTGTGATGATCTATCTGTCTCTTATTGCTAGGAACCTTGTTCTATTTGGGGTTGGACCTTTGGGGGCTTGCAGGATCAGTCGCTAGACATTCTCAGAACTCGAAAAATTTCCTGTTAAATGAGATTTTTTCTGCCCCACTCCATCCTATTTAGATCAATTTCGGAAAACATCTAGGGATTCGGTTGAATAGCCTAAGTGAAAATGCAGAGCCTAGTTCTAGAGACACTTTCAGTGGAACTTATTAGGCTTTGCTTTAGAGACTTCCGTGTTCTCTATGCAGCTTCTATAAAAGTAGCCCGTATCCATACCATCTCAGGAAAATCTCAGCAATGATGGCCTTGTAAGCGACAAACGAGCCAACCCAAAGCGGCTTCGTTAAACGCACCTCACTCAGGCATCTGCCGCTCTCGGTTTCTCAGACATTATCCACGGCGGTTCTCTCAATGACTTCTTTCAACCTCAAGCGCTCTCTCCAGTCCGTTGCTCTCGCTGCCGCTACTCTCGGTTGTGTTGTAGCTGCACCTCAAGTAGCTCAGGCTCAACTTGTGGGCGACTGGAACTACGCGATGGATTCCTTTAACGATGGCACCGAAGGGCGCATCATCGGTGACAACAGCGATTTTGAATTCTACGGTTTGGCTTACCAAGAAACAGCTGATAGCGTTATCTTTGCTTTCAACAGCAACCTAGACATTGACGGCTATAACTACAGCCGCGCTCGTGGTGGCAGCATCGGCTACGGCGACATGTTCATCAACTTCGGCGATGGCTCCTTCGCAGATGCTGAGGGGACGGATGAGCTTTATGCTGTGAACTTTGCGGACAACGATAGCAATGTAGCAACGGGCCTTTACAGCGGAGTGACTTCCCAAAGCTTGACCACGGTGAACGCGGGTTATGGTTCCATCAACAGCCACACCAATACGGTGAACAACCGCTTGGGTGGCAATGCTTCCCACGGTGACCTGAGCGCGACTGATAGCTACTTCGATACGAGTTCTGCTGCTCGTACCCACATGGCAAGTGGCACCTTTGAGAGCGGTATTACGATGCTGAGCTCCTTTGACGGCCTTGACTTTGGACAGTTTGGTGCAAATGGTGCTCACACCTACGGTTTCAGCATTGATAAGTCCCAGCTAAAAATGGGTGAATTTGTCGCTAACTTCTTCGCAGAGTGCGGTAATGACGGCATTGCCATCTCTGGTGAACTGACGGGTTTGGTTGCAACGCCTGAAGATCCTGATACTCAGTCTGTGCCTGAGTCTTCTCCTATGGCTGGCCTGCTGGTTGTTGGCATGATGGCGGGTGGTGCTGTAATGCGTAAGCGTCGCATGGCAGCTTAAGTTTTCACTTGGGGCGGCGGGTTTATGACTTCGGTTGGTCTCGTCGCCTCTGAACTGGGTTCTTGACTTTGGATGCTTCTGAGAGAATATTTATTCAGTCTGTCTCGTAGGGCATCCCACTACCGCCTTGGCTGGCACAGTGCTTTGGTGAGTACTGTGCCAGCCAAGGCGGTTTGGCTATGTTCTAACTCGCATATTGCTGGAGCGATCGCTATTGCAAATATTCGCTGTTGAAGCGGCTCAGACTGACTACAATAGAGGACGATACAGTTTGTAATAATTCGTCCTCGACGGTTTCATTAGGAGCAGCAATGGCCACCAAGCAAGTTGAAATCTACACCTGGCGTACTTGCCCATTTTGCATTCGTGCAAAGGCATTACTCGACAGCAAAGGTGTGGAGTACACCGAATACGCCATTGATGGTGATGAAGCTGCCCGCAGTCAAATGGCTGAGAAGACAGGGGGCAAGCGCAGCGTTCCCCAAATCTTTATTGAAGGTGAGCATGTTGGTGGTTGTGATGACATCCACGCGCTAGACCGTAAAGGAGAACTAGACCCCATGTTGGCTTAGCGCCATCCCGTCGGGATTCTGGGATTAGGCTTGATGGTTGAGAGCAACCGTTCTGCCGAATCAAAAACATAGATCAAAGCGGGGCTTGGACAATGGTTCAACCCCGCTTTGATCTGTCATGCTGTATTGGCCCCTGCATCGCAATGCTTAAGACGACATGCTGGTAGGGGATTGAGACCCTGAGCTGATCCCTTAGGCTGTCATGCTCTAACGTTCTATCTTCTGTTTACCGTGAAACTTGCCTTTATCATTGACCCCATTCATCTTCTAGATCCTGGCCATGACAGCAGTGTTGCCATGATGGAAGCAGCACAGATTTTGGGCCATGAGGTTTGGATTACTGAGGCCCGTTGGCTCAGCGTGATTAACGGAGAGGCCCATGCTCCCCTGCAGCAAGTGCAACTGAAGCCCGTAGAGTTGATTGATGGACATTGGCAAGCGGTCGAAGACTGGTATGAGCTGAGTGAGTCCCAGCTTTTGCCCTTGAGTGAGATGCAGGCAGTTTTCATGCGCAAGGATCCTCCAGCGAATGATGCCTATCTCTATGCCACCTATATTCTTGACTATGTTGATGCTGCCAAGACGCTAGTCCTCAATGCCCCTGATGGACTGCGTAAGGCCAATGAAAAAATGTATGCGTTGCAGTTCCAAGCGGTGATGCCTACAACGATTGTCAGTGGACGGAAAAGCGACATCCTTCAATTTGTTGAGCAACAGGGCCGGGTCGTGATGAAGCCCCTGGATGGCAAGGGGGGAGAAGGGATCCTGTTTTTGGAAAAGGGCGATCGCAATCTCAATTCCATGATCGAGTTGAGTACCCAGCGGGAGAGCCTTCCCGTCATGGTTCAGGCCTATCTCCCTGCTGCCAGCGATGGAGATAAGCGCATCATTATGCTTAACGGCACTCCTATTGGAGCTGTAAACCGTGTGCCTTCCGGGGATGAGTTTCGCGGCAATATGGCTGTGGGAGGTCGTGCTGATGCAACCGCGATTACAGACCGCGATCGCGAAATTTGTGAATTAGTTGCCCCTGCATTGCGTCGGGATGGTCTCTACTTTGTTGGTTTAGATGTCATTGGTGGTTACCTGACGGAAGTCAATGTCACCAGTCCCACGGGAATTCGTGAAATTGACCGTCTCAATGACGTTCGCTTAGGTGAAAACGTTATGACTTGGCTAGCTGAAAACCACAGTAAGCTCGTGCAGGGATGAAGGATGGCGATTGCAAGCGAGGGCTCCCATCTTAAGGGCCCTCGCTTGTTGTAACAAAAGCCGCTTTCCACCCGAACGAACAATATCTGAAGCGGAATAGCCCAGAATCATCCATGGAATCTGGGATATTTGTTCAAGCCCAAACAGTTGTTTTGACAACCCAAGCAATCCCATCTATAGATGTGCCACAAACTGATGCGGAACGGCTATGCGCATTCCACCGTATAGGAATAGGCCTGCTTAACTAAACCCTCCTCATAGGGAGAAAGCCTCGCAGTATCAGGGGTGTGGGCCAAAATATTTGCTACTTGTATCGCCAACGTTTTGGGACAACCACGACTCATGAGCGTGCGTGCATAGGACGCTTCAGCAGTGGGGTTGATATCAATGGCCATGGGGCCGATGCCTCCGGCATAAATCTCTAACGTAGTTAAATATACTCCATATGCATGTGTTTTCTAAAACTGGCTTAAGGGTTTCTACAGGTTTGATGTGTCGCATATACATCCTTTGGGAGCAAAAAGGAAGCTCCGTACAGTATCGGCTGGCTTTGGTATGAGCTGCAGAGTCCAGTTTTGATTTTGCTCTGGGGCAAGCACTAGAAATATATAGTCTTGTCCTGATTTTTACAGAGCTCTAGAACTTCCTCGGGACAGTATTTGGCGTTTTGGAAGAATATTAAAGTCATCGGTTTGGCCCTATTGTCTCGTTGGCGATCGCCTCTCCCCTTGATGAGCTGGGCATTCTAAATGGACGGAGCAGTGATGGAAGGCTGATTTGGCCAACTCCTGCTGACGGAGATAGCTGCCAGATGCGTGGGTGGGATGCCTAGGTGCCATTTTTAGCTTGCTTAGGTTGCCTCCACAACGCGGTTTGATCCTACTCTGTGCTCCCCTCCTCTCTCACCACTTCCCTGTGGCATGCCTCGATTGAGGCTCCTAAGGGTTGAGTGCAAGGTGCCCTCCTCTCTCGGCTCAACTTAGATTGTGTTCTCTATTCTGTCTGCCTGGGCAGCATGAGCCTTTTGGCTGAGACCAATCATTGCTTCTCCGTAGATCGCACGCGTTCCTTAGGAACAGCAGAACACCATGGGGTCAACTCAGCCCATTCAAGAGCGCATCGTGATGTTTCTACAGCAATACGCTACGGGAACTCGAATTTTTACTCGCGTTGTGATGCGCAATAGCAAGCCGGTCACCTCAGGGCCGAATCTTCAGGGCGCAAATCTCAGCGGCACTCAGCTAGAAGAGGTGGTCCTAAACGGTGCCAATCTCAATCAAACCAACTTTAGCTGGGCTAACTTGCGCCGAGCTGATTTGAGTCAAACCAACCTGGCAGCAGGTAATTTTTGGCATGCCAACCTAAATCAGGCTCTGCTGCAAGGTGCCAAGTTGAATGGTGCATTTCTAGTTGGGGCAGACTTGACCGAAGCAGAATTGGCTGGGGCAGATCTGACTGGGGCAAATCTAAAAGATGCCGTCTTGAACGGTACCAATTTGGCTGGGGCAATCCTCAACCGCACGGTTATGCCCGATGGAACGGTTCATACCTAGTCGCGGCTGTATTATCGTTGGGGCCTAGTTTTCTACTAGGCCTTCTAGCACCGCCGCAATCACCCGATGGTCGTCATCTTCGTGGAGTTGAGTCAGGGCTTCTCTGGCTTGGTGTAGGTCATAGTGACGCAGGGAGCGAGCTGCTGCTGCCCTGACCATGGCTTCGTCGGCTTTGGCAAACTTGAGCAGATGGTCTAGGGCAGAGGTTTGGTACTCGGTGCCTGCAAATCTCGCGAGGGTTAAAGCTGTGGCTTCCCGGACAGTGAGGTCGCTGTCACGAGCCGCTGCGACACACAGACGATAGAGGGGAGCCGGAGCTTCCATCTCCCCCAGGGCTGCCAGGATGCTGCGGCGAACGAGCCAATGTTGATCCTGCTCAAACATTGCCAACAGGCGAGCCAGGGCGCGATCGCCGTAGAGTGCCAGGGCGCTAGCTGCCTCCGCACGGACATTGGCATCCGCATCATCGAGAAGTAGCTGTAAAGCCTCAAACGCTTGGGGCGTTCGTTTACGGCCTAAGCCCATTGCAATAAAGGAACGCACTAGGAACTCGGGGTCCTCTAGCTTGTCGCACAACAGCGGCACGGCGGTTTCTGCGTCGTAACTACGAAGGGCTGTGATGGCCCGCATGCGCTCCTGGGAGTCGTCACTGTCGAGACTCACCCTGATTTGGGACAGATCCATGGGTTGAGAAGTCATAGCGCGCGAAAAAAGATGGAGCATCGCTGGTCTTGGACAGGGAAATAGCTACGGCCTGGGGACCAACCATTCTCTGAGACTTGGGGCCAGCGAGAGTAGCGTTCTCGAAAGAAAAGTCCCAGAGGTATTCCAGGAATCTTGGGCAGCGCTACGCTAAGGTCAAAGGACATCCCACGTTGATTGTAAGGCCGGATCTGGGCAGCCCATGAAGCTCTACTCACAATTCTTTTTCCCCCGTTTGCTAGATGTGGCGATGGGCGTAGAGCCCTTTCCCAGGTACCGTAAGGCCTTGCTGAGAGATGTAACGGGCGATGTCTTAGAGATTGGTTTTGGTACGGGATTGAACTTGGATTATTACCCCGCCGAAGTTAAACAGCTGGCTACGGTGGATCCTAATCCAGGTGTTAATCAGTTGGCCCAGAAGCGGATTGATGCCAGCGGGGTGGCTGTGACCCATCATTGTTTGAGCGGGGAGTCATTGCCCATGGCTGATGACAGCTTTGACAGTGTGGTGAGTACTTGGGTGCTTTGCAGTATTCCTGATGTGGCAGGGGCGATCGCCGAAATCCATCGTGTTTTGCGCCCGGGCGGCAAGTTCTTCTTTATTGAGCATGGCTTGTCCGATGAGCCCAAACTCCAACCTTGGCAAAGGAGACTGACACCGATCCAGAAGATGATCGGTGATGGTTGCCATTTGGACCGAGATATTGCGGCGCTGGTGAAGTCGCAGTTTGCTCAGGTGGATTATCAGACGTTTTATGGCGATCGCCTACCTAAGGTTGCTGGCTTTATGTACCAAGGCATTGCGACAAAGGCTTAGCTCGGCCCAGCCATATTGCAAAATTCGACGATTCACCTCAGAAGGCAACGAAGCGTCTCCAGAATCAGATTCAAGTGCAACCATAGAAGACCGGGAGCGATTCCGCAGGAAGCTTGCTTTGCAATCGCTTTAGCCAGAACCTCCCCTCAGGACTTCCCCAAGGTTTTAACCTTGTCAATGCCATGCAGACCCTCGAACATCCTCCTGCTAAATCTCAACCTGCCCCTCAAGATCAGTTAGTGATTGCGGGGCGTCGCTTTAAGTCCCGGCTAATGACCGGCAGCGGTAAGTACCGTAACTTCGATGACATGCGCAACAGCATTGAAGCCAGCGGTTGCGAAATCGTCACCGTGGCTGTGCGCCGTGTGCAAACCCAAGCTCCGGGTCATGAAGGTCTGGCGGAAGCCTTGGACTGGAAGACTGTCTGGATGTTGCCGAATACCGCAGGCTGTAAAACAGCTGAGGATGCGGTGCGAGTGGCCCGCCTAGGCCGAGAAATGGCGAAGCTGCTGGGGCAAGAAGACAACAACTTTGTCAAGCTGGAAGTGATCCCCGATGCCAAGTATTTGCTGCCCGATCCCATCGGAACGCTGGAAGCTGCGGAGCAGTTGGTAAAGGAAGGCTTTGCGGTGTTGCCCTATATCAATGCTGATCCCCTGTTGGCGAAGCGACTGGAAGAGGTTGGCTGCGCAACGGTGATGCCCCTGGGATCTCCCATTGGCTCGGGCCAGGGCATTCAAAATACGGCGAATATCCGCATCATTGTTGAGAATGCCAATATCCCGGTGGTGGTGGATGCAGGGATCGGTACGCCCAGTGAGGCGGCGGCGGCGATGGAGCTGGGGGCGGATGCGTTGCTGATTAATACGGCGATCGCCCAGGCCCAAAATCCACCCGCGATGGCAAAGGCCATGGGCATGGCAGCAGAAGCAGGCAGATTGGCGTATCAAGCTGGACGCATTCCCGTCAAAGCCTATGCCAGTGCGAGTTCGCCATTGACTGGGGTGATTGGCTAGTTGGCTTTAGAAGTGCATTGCTTAAATAGTGAGCTGGGGATTTTAAGACTACGGATTCTTCCCCGCTCAAGCTACTGCTCGGTGCTCATGATGGAAGAATCTAGCTCTAGATTTTCGCCTGCAATATTGGAGCGCGGCACGTTGGGTGGCACCGTCTGCTGGGATTTTTGCTCCGTGGACTCTAGGAACTGATAGGTCTCCCAAGACAAATTGCGAATCAATTCATCGGCTCTCAGGTCACCATGGGGCCGCTCCACCATGGCCATCATCAGGTAATTCTTGCCGCTGGGCATTTGCACGAGGCCCACGTCGCCGATGGACTTGCCGATGTTGCCGGTCTTATGGGCGATGGTGGCGCCGGGGCCAATACCCATGGGCAGCAGCTCGTTGGTTTCGGTGGTTTGGAGGATTTGGAAGAGGCGATCGCGCCCCGCCGCTGACAAAATATCCCCGCGATTGACACGCCCCAGCAACGTCACCAAGTCCTTGGGAGAAATGGTATTGGTACCCCCCAGGTCTGGCAGCATGTTTTGCAAGGCCGTTTGCTTGAGGCCCCAAGAGCGGAAGCGCTCATTGAGTAGCGTCATTCCCCCCAGGCGCTTAATCAATAAATTTGTCGCAGTGTTATCGCTAATGCGAATCATCTCCGTGGCGGTTTCCAACACAGAGAACTGAGTGCCAGGGGGCTGAAACTGCATTTCCCCTGCTTCATTCGCAATGTCTTCCAAGGCCATCGTCAGTGATTCGTCCATGCTGACCTGGCCCGCATCGGCTTCTTCTAGGAGCGCCACGAGAATGGGGAGCTTGATTGTGCTGGCTGAAGCGAACTGGCGATTGGCATTAATAGAGGAATAACTTTCGCGTTCCAGGTCGACCACCATTACTCCAGCGGTTAGGCCTTCATTCTGGTTAATAAGCCCTTGGAGTTGAGTGGTGAGGGCAGGCATCTCGCGTTTGAGGGCCAGTTCCGTAGAGGGAGGCTTCTTCACTGTTTCCATCGCAGCCGTTTCGGCTGTTGTGGGCTCGTAGCGCAGGCTGGGGTCAATGGAAGCCAATACCGTGCCTGCAATCACGCCCAGGCCCACACCCACAATCAGTAGGCGCAGAACATAGGTGAGGGGAGAAACCGGTGGCGAGACGGGACGGGGGTGCAGTTGTTGTTGACGCTGTTTCCATTTCTCTGCACGGCTGCCTGGAGCACGACGACGGGCGAGGCTTCCACGGCGATTGCGACGACGACTGAGGTCAGAACTACGACCTTGGCTGATTGTTCCTGTTTGGCCCCGCTGGGACAGCGAATTTGGGGTGAGGCCAGCACCGACATTGGCACTTTTCTGATGGGGGGAACGTAGTCCTAGGCCTGTTTGGCCCGTCGTTGATTGTGACAATAGACCAGAACGCTTTCGAGCAGCATTCCGTTGGCGACGATTTTTAGATGTACGTTCTGCTTTTCCCAATCGACCTTCGAGGCGACTGGCCTTTGGGGAGCGAAGCCCAGGCTGACGTCGAGTCTGGGAAGCTTCTTCGATGCGGCGACGTCGATTGGAGCGGTCAATGCTGCGCGGGGCTGGAACGGGGTCGGAGACAACGCTCAATCGAGTCGCTCTAGGGCTGTTTGGGGAGGCCGATGTCGATTTGCGATTCTCACGACGGCTAGAAGAAACCACTTGCAACTTTTCACGGCGACCATTTGGTCGTCGCGCATTACGCGTTTGCGGTCGATTTCTTCCATCCAGCACCATAGATAGCCACACCGATGTTTAACAAGGAATATCACAGTTTTGCTGGAAACCTATGACTGGCCTTGGACAAGGTCAATGGGTTGGTCCAGCATCGGGATTAGTTTTTCAGTTCACCTATATATAGGGTGAAATGAAAGGCGAATTCCCTGGGTAGGGTCTCCATACTGCCTGACTCGTAGCCATAAGTACCAGGGGGTATAGCTCCTCCCGCCACTCAGGTAGCCCATACTCTACTTGCTTCTGGGCAAATTGTGTAAAGCCCAGCGCATTTGGCGCAAAATTCCTCGCAACATCTTGACTTCGCGATTGCTGGGTTGAGCTCTGTGATACAGACGACGAAAGCGTTTCATGCGACTGGCTGCTGTATGTGGGAGCAGGTAGCCGATTTCTAAAAGCAGCGATTCGCACTGTTTGTAGTAGCCCTCTAGGGCCTCTAGGGTTGCGGGACGATCTTCAGCTGCGGGCTCTGCGATCGCTAGATTGGGCTGGAAACTTGGTAAGCTGCTGGGCTTTTGCTCGGGGGAGATAGCTGCGATTTGGCTCAGCTCGTAGCAGCAGACGGCGACAGCTTGGGCCAAGTTGAGGGAGGTATAGGCCGAGTCACTGGGGATTTGCAGGAGGCGCTGGGCGTAATGCAGTTCTTGGGTGGAGAGGCCATGGTCTTCGCGGCCAAAGATAAGGGCGCTTTGAAAGGCTGGAGCGTTGGGTTTGGAAGAGGATGGATTGAGGAGCCAGGGTAAAACTTGGCGGGGGGGCTCTAGGGGGGTGGGGGTGTCGTGGATTTCTCCGGTGGTGGCAATGGCGCGTTCGATGCCCACTAGGGCTGCGGGCAGGCTGTCGACGATTTGAGCCTTGTCTAGGAGTTCGCGGGCATGGACGGCCATTTGGAGGGATTCGGGATCATGGCGATCGCATCGGGGCCTGACGAGCACCAGTTGTTCCAGACCAAAATTTTTCATCACCCTGGCGATCGAACCCACATTTAAGGGGCCTGCGGGTTCGACTAGGACGATGCGAATGTGGTCTAGATGAATGCGATCTTCCAAGGCCCTGTTCTCCTAGTTTGCTGCTGATGGTTTGGCTGCCGATGTTTCAGTCTGATGGCTGTCTGGGGCAAACCATTTGCCATGGATGGCTGCAGTGACGATGTGGGACAGCAGACCGAGAGGTCCGGCAAAGAGACATAGGGCGATGGAATGGCGGTTCCAAACGCCGGTTTCTTGGCCTTGCCAATAAATCCAGCGACCGACGAATAGATCCATGACGATGAAGTGGGTCCAGCCCGTGGCAGCAGCGGTTTCGTCGGCAAAGAAGCGGGCGATGTCAGTGAGGGTGGGGCTAGCGAGGGCTTCGGCGGTTTCGGCGTTGAGGCTGAAGCTGAAGAGGAATAGGTAAAGGAGGATGGGGGGAATGAAGGCCAGGTAGGAGCCCATTATTTTGCGGGTCCAGCTCCAGTTGGGGAGTAGGACCATGAGGGCCCAGAAGGGGAGGACGTAGAGGTTGGAGTAGTCGAAGAGTTGGGAGATGCTCATGGGGGATATAGGGTAGGTTCGGTCTTAATATTTTTTGTAGGATCGAGGGCTGGTCTGGCTATTTGGCGGTGTTAAGCTCTGGGGATAGTGGTTTGTTTAGGAGTGGTTTATGACTTGGCATGATTTGGGTTTGTTGGCAGGGTTTCTGTCGCCGGGTTTGCTGTTGTCGATCATTATTTTGTTTACGTTTTCGAAGGGCGGCTAGGTTGGGTTGAGGGGAGGCTGGCGTTTGCTTAAAGAGGCAAGTCGTCAAGCGGCAAATCTGGCAGCCTTGGGGGCCAGCCCCAAACCCCCGCTCAAGGAGGACGAAGCGCCTCCTCCTTAGAGGTTATCCTCCTGCGCAAGGAGGCTGGTTGCTTCACTGCTTGCGATAAGCACTGTGGGCACCATTCAGCTTTTGGGCGCGGTTGTGAGGTGAAGCGTTAATGATTTTGTTTAATCACTTTGAGTAGGACCCTACCTCTTAGAAAGGGGACGGATGATATGAGGTTAAGTAACAAGCATGCGAGGCTTAACTTCTGACGTGCGCTCCAGTGCTTTGATCCGCGTATGCGTTAGCCTCACAGACCACACCAGCCCAAAGAAGTGCTAACTATTTGGAGGTGAATTTCCCAAAATCACATAAACCGAAGGTTATGCAGGGGGTAATCCGTAGGGGGAGGCATCTCCTCCCCATCGGCGGGAGTTTGAGGGCTGGCCCTCATGGCTGCTGGATTTGTCGATTTGTCTCTTCATAGCCTAGAGCTACGCAACAAACAAAAGAAAAGCGATCGCATCGTTGTGCGATCGCTTTTCTTTTGACAACCCAACTTTAGATCAACGAATCTAAATCAATCGCAGCAGAGCCACCCTCACCCAACTGACCCAAAATCTTACCCAACTGCCACCAAACCAAAATTCCAGTCACAACTGTCAAAGGCATGGCAAACACGTAGCAAGCTTTCGTCGAAAAACCAAAAATCTCCACACCTGAAGACAGAAATAACCCTGTCCCAATCAACATCCCCCAGAAGGGTAGCCGTAGATTCATACTCTTTCTGACCTGGGGCAACTCCCATTCAGGATTCTGTTGGAACCAAGCTCGCACCATCAGCTTCAGCGTTTCCTGAAACGCATAGCCAGAGGTCACCACCATAAATAACCCGATCATCAACAGCGCGAAATTTGGCGATGGATAGCCATATGTAGAGGCATATTCCATAGCGGCGTCGTAATCCATGGGGTTCAAGAATAAAAGACAGCGTACATTTCTTAATGATTGAGCATGGAAGGCGATCGCGCCACCCCCATCTAGGTTCTAGAGAAAGAGAATTCGCAACTCAATCCCCTAGCTGGCTTCCAAACTTGGCAGTAAGCTCGCGACCCGTTCGCGCGAGAAATCAGAAATTGCCGTCACCGCTGTATCCCAAGCGGTTCCCCACAGTTTGGTTGGTTCAAACTCACCCTTGACTAAATCCCACAGCCGCTGGACTTCTGCGGTGTGAAGGCGATCATCCTCGACGAGCGCTAACAACAACTGGCGACGAATGTAACTACCTTCGTCGGACATCAGGAATTGCAGGCCCATCTGAGCTGTGGGTAAGAGGTCAAAATTGCCATCGGAACGGGCAATCATGATGAGGTTTTCTAAACGGTCCCAGCGGAAGGTGCCATCTTTGAAGAGAACTTCCAGTAAGCGGCGACGCAAGGCTGGAGATTCGCCTTCTAGCAAGCGCTTTGCCACGTAGGGGTAAGCGACGTCGACAATCTTGAAGTCGGGATTGACGCTGAGTGCTAAGCCTTCTTGAGTCACCAAGGAGCGAATAATCAGCGCAAACTTTGCGGGAACGCGGAAGGGGTATTCATACATCAACTCCGAGAAGCGATCGGTAATCGTCTTGAAGTTAAAGTCCCGAACACTTTCGCCCATGATGTCGCCCAGCACATCCTCAATCGCTGGAATAATGGGGCGAATGTCGGTGCCTTCTGCCAGGAAGCCCAGCTTGACGAAGTCCTCCGTCAGCGTCGAATAATCCTGGTTAATCAGATGCACGACTGCATCCACCAAGGTTTCTTTAGTGAATTCCTCTAGCTGGTCCATCATGCCGAAGTCGATGAAGGCCATGCGAGCAGCTTCGCCTGAGTCTGGCTCGGCTGATAGCGCAAAGAGGTTGCCGGGGTGGGGGTCTGCATGGAAGAAGCCGAATTCCAGCAATTGCTGAAGGCCGGAGACCACACCGATACGAACGGTTGCGTCAGCATCAAGGCCGGAGCACTTCAGTTCAGAGGTGGTGAGCTTGCAGCCATCAATCCATTCCAGGGTTAGGAGGCGCGGTGTCGTGTAGCGCCAGTAAATTTTGGGGACTTTGACGTAGTTGTAGTCAGCGAAGTTTTTGGCAAAGCGCTCTGCATTGCGGCCTTCGTTGACGTAGTCAATTTCTTCAAAGAGCTTGGTACCGAACTCATCGACGATGAGTTGGAGGTCGTGGCCTAGGTTGAGGGGGAGCCAAGGGGCTAGCCAACCCGCTGCCCAGCGAATCAGATATAGGTCTAAGGTCAGGGTTGGGACCAGGTTGGGGCGCTGTACTTTTACGGCGACTATTTCGCCCTGGTGAGTGGTGGCCTTGTAGACCTGACCCAAGCTGGCCGCCGCAACGGGCTGGGGAGAAATTTCGCGGTAGGCATCACCTAGATGCATACCCAGCTCGCGCTCGATAATGTTGAAAGCGCGATCGCTGGAAAAAGGAGGGAGTTGGTCTTGGAGCTTAATCAGTTCTTCGAGGAAGTCGGGCTTGATTAAGTCTGGGCGGGTGGACAGCGCCTGGCCCACTTTGATGAAGGTGGGGCCGAGCCGAGTCAAAATTTTGCGTAGGTGCTTTGCCCGTTTGAACTGGTTGCGCTCTTCTAGCCCCAGTACGCGGTCAAACAGTAGAGCCCAAATAAAGCCGATGAAACTCCAAAACACCCACAGTGCTCGGGATAGCGGCTTCCAGAGGCGAGGGCGGTAATACCGCGCGATCGCTGCAGAATCGTAGTAGCGCAGCTTCTCGGGGTCGAGGGAATTTTGAGCCATCAAGTTTTGGGTTTCACCTCTGGTCGTCGCGAATATGAGCCGGTAAGGAGAAGCTCCTTGGGAGGCAAGGACTGCAAATGTGACTGATGCCTAGCCCTATCCGTAATCTTAACTATCCTTAATCATATTGTAGGAAACTACATTGAAACATTAGGACTTTATTGGGAATCCCTAAAAACTGTCCATGGTCGTTTTCTTTTCCTGCATAGCTTTTATGTCTTTGGGGGTTGATCCCTCGCTAGAGCTGAGGAGCATAACGAAAGGTGAAGCGATCGCCCGAATAGCCCTTCGTTCCATTAGATAATCTCGCAATTGCCTAATCATCCGTGATGTCCCAAGACTCTCCAGAGCGACCCTCCGTTCCCCTGGAATTGCCAGGGCCATCCCTCCTTCAGCAGAAAGCTCCTCTGTTTGAGCAGCTCCAGGATTGTGCCCGAAGAACGACCGCTCCCTTTCACACGCCAGGTCATAAAGCTGGGCAGGGTATGGATGCCAGCCTGGTTGATGCCTGGGGAGAAGCGATGCTGCGAGCCGATTTGCCGGAGCTACCGGAGCTAGATAATTTGTTCGCGCCCAGCGGCGTCATTGCTGAGGCCCAGGTTTTAGCTGCTCAAGCCTTTGGGGCTGAGCAGACTTGGTTTCTGACCAATGGCTCTACGGCAGGGATTTTGGCGGCTATTTTGGCGACTTGTGGCCCTGGCGATGCCATCTTATTGCCTCGTACGGTTCATTGCTCCGTTGTGTCAGGGCTGATTCTGAGTGGGGCTCGGCCTGTGTTTGTGGCTCCAGCCTATGATGCACTGTCTGGTCTGGTAGGCGGATTGGCGGCGGCGGATGTGGCTCAGGTGTTGGAACAGCATGCAGATATCCGGGCGGTAATGCTGGTGGCTCCTAGCTATGAGGGGATTTGTGGGGAGACTGGGGCGATCGCTCACCTCTGCCATGGACGAGGAATTCCCCTCTTGGTCGATGAAGCCCATGGCCCTCACTTTGGTTTTCACTCCGATTTACCCCCGAGGGCGCTCAGTTTGGGCGCCGACCTCGCTGTGCAGTCGACCCATAAGGTTTTGTCAGCCCTGACTCAAGCGGCGATGGTCCACGTTCGGGGGGAGCTTGTGGACCGCGATCGCCTCAGCCAGTCTCTCGCCTTGGTGCAATCCACCAGCCCCAACTATTTGCTGTTGGCTTCTTTGGATCTCACGCGGCGACAGATGGCGACTCAGGGGGAGCAGCTGATGGCCCAAACCCTCACCTTGGCATGGGAGGCTCGGCAGCGATTGAGCTTACTGCCTGGTCTGTGGGTGGTGAGCTTGCCGGATGATTTGCCAGGCTTCACTGCTTTGGATCTGACTCGATTAACGGTGGATGTGAGGGGCTTGGGGCTTAGCGGTTTCGAGGCGGATGAATGGTTGTGCCATCATCATGGCGTGATTGCGGAGTTGCCCAGCCTCACCCAGCTCACGTTCATTCTTAGTTTGGGAAATAGATCGGCAGATATTGATCGTTTAGTGAGCGGTTTAATAGAGCTCTGTGAGATGGCCGAAGGCCGCAATAGGATTGCTCCCGTGAAGTTACCTCAGTTTGATGATGGAGTCCCCGAGGTTGCTTGCACACCTCGCCAAGCCTTCTATGCAAAACAGAAGGTGATGGGGATTGAACAGGCGATCGGCCATGCCGCAGCAGAAACGGTTTGCCCCTATCCACCTGGCATTCCCGTGCTATTGCCGGGCGAGGTCGTGACTGTAGAGGCAGTCGCTTATTTACGACAAATTCAGGCTCAGGGCGGGGTGATCAGCGGCTGTGCAGACGAGACGCTGGCGACCTTGCGAGTTTTGGTTTAAGGCGATTGGCTCCTTCGATCGTCTGCCATCGCTCTTGGGCAGGGCGTTCTAGCCCGAGGAGCTCCATGGCAGGGGCGAGTTCCATTCTGAGGTGAGAAATCAAAGATTAAGAACTTTTGCCGGTACCCCAGGGAAATTGTGCAAGAGTTATCCTGGAGCGCTTTTATCGTCAAGCGCTGTACCCAACCCCTTCTCCCCTGATGACGTTATGCCCTGGTTGAGAATTCTCAGCGGAATCGTAGTTGCCCTGCTTGGCATTGGCGTTGGCGTCCTGGGGGGGTGGTACTTCACCATTGCTATCTGTATTTTGGTGTATTTGGCTCAGTCCGAGTATTTCCAGATGGTTAAGGCGACCAAGAGTAAGCCTGCGGCAAAGTCGACGATGATCGTCAGTCAGGCGTTGATTATTGCGGCCCAGGCGAAGCCGGAGTTGACGGAGGCGATTTTGGCGATCGCCGGAACCTTCACTTGTTTCTACCTCCTTTTCCGCCCGCGCCTGGCTTCTATCTCAGATATCTCCAGTTCGATTTTGGGATTGTTCTACTGCGGCTTTTTGCCCAGTTATTGGGTGAGGCTGCGGGCATTGCCCGGGGGCGATTTACCCAATCTCTGGGGGGGCGGATACTTCCCTCTGGATTGGCCGGGCTGGCGGGGATTGCCACTGGGCCTGAATTGCGTGCTGCTGGCGATTGGCTGTGTCTGTGCCGCGGATATTGCGGCCTATATCTTTGGCAAACAAATCGGCAAAACGCCGCTATCGAGCATCAGTCCGAAGAAAACGGTGGAAGGGGCTCTAGGTGGCTTCGGCATGAGTGGCGTGACCGGGGCATTGAGTTCGATGGTGTTGCAGTGGCCCTATGCGCCGTTTAGCGGCGGGGTGCTGGGTCTGTTTATTGGGATTATTAGTTTGTTGGGCGATCTGACCGAATCGATCATGAAGCGAGATGCTGGCGTGAAGGATTCGGGCACGATTATTCCAGGCCATGGTGGGATTCTGGACCGGATGGATGGCTATATTTTTACAGCACCATTGGTGTTTTACTTTGTGACCCTGGTTTTGCCATTGTTGGCGCGTTGAACAGCCCCGTTGGGCATTAGCGGTTGCTCAAAAAGTTTTGGAGTTCGCTCACCAGCCACTGCTTTTCGGCTTCGGACAGCATGGTGCCAAATTCAACGGTTTCTAAGCCGATGACTAGGGCGATCGCGGTGACGGCTTCGCTGTCACGGCTGTACTGCTGTCGCAAGTCAATGCTTTGCCAATCGCTAAGGGGGCCGCGCTTTTCTTTGCGTATGGGTCCCAGGCGTTGCTCCAGGCAATATTGATTGTTTGCCACCGCTAGCCGTACTTGCCCAAAGAAGGACTGTCCCAAGCGCCCCATGAGGAGCAGGCCTAGTCCCCATAGGGGGGCAGAGACGAGGGGATAAAACCAAGGGGCATCCATGGTCCAGGCCATGATGAGCCAGTAGAGTAGCCCCCCGTTCCAAATTAGGGCAAAGCCGCCCAAGGCCCAGAGTTCTCGCTGGAGTCCAATGGGAGGGATTTCCAGGGTGAGGCTGGCTTGGTTCAAGGGATAGTTGCCGGGGTGCTGGTGGAGCTGAATACTGCTGTTGCTGGGCTGCTGAAACTTGGGGAGGGAATGGTTTGATGCGGCAATGGTTGTGGCAGCTGGGCTTTGGCGAATAGCTCCCTCCATTCCTGTGGCTTCTATTCCTGTGGCTTCTGAGCCCGCCGCGCTCAACGCGCTCAAATAGATCGCCGTTAAGGTTGGATCTGCTAAAGCC
This sequence comes from uncultured Pseudanabaenaceae cyanobacterium, assembly GCA_938002085.1. Taxonomy (GTDB): domain Bacteria; phylum Cyanobacteriota; class Cyanobacteriia; order PCC-9006; family JAAUQQ01; genus JAAUQQ01. The sequence continues at coordinate 25,779 of CALLAT010000031.1, read as the reverse complement.
TCTAACGCCTGACGGGCAGAGCAAAAGCGATCGACGGCAATGGGCGCGAGCAGGCCATCGAGCCACAGAGCAAAGTCATCGCTGAGATTGAGGACGCTGCGAAAGTCGATGCGAAGACGCTGGCTGGGTAAGGCAATAGGGTCCTGATGGGTGAGCAGGTTGAGTAGCGTGGCCCCAAAACTGTAAAGGTCTGAAGCGGTGCTGGCTTGACCCTGAAACTGCTCTGGGGCCATGTAACCGTAGGTGCCAATGACGGTGCTGCCGCTGCTGTTGACGGCCTGGGCAGCCCCAAAGTCGACTAGGTAGAGCTGGGGGTCGGCTCCGTCTGGGGAGGGGCGATAAATTAAGTTGTCGGGTTTGATGTCGCGATGGATCAGGGGGGGATTAAGGCTGTGGAGATAGTCCAGGATCTCTAGTCCTTGGCGGGCGATCACTTTCACCTCGGCCTCGCTGAAGCGATCGCCCCGCTGTACCTGCTCCCCCATAGATAGACCTCGCACATAGGCCTGTACCAGATAAAACGTGGCGGCAGGGGCATTTGCCTCGCGGTGTTCTAAGTAATCGAGATAGCGAGGGATGGCGGAATGGTTGAGTTGAGCGAGGGAGCGGGCTTCTCGTTCAAAGAGTTCCAGCGGCTTCCAGCCCTGGAGCTGCTCAAAAGCCAGAGCCTTGAGGACGACATTAATTTGCTTCTGATGGTCCCAAGCTAGGAAAGTGCTGACTGGACTGTGATTCTTGGGTTGGCGATCACTGTTCTTTGTCCCACCCAGGGCATGCTTAATCTCGTAGCGATCGCTAATCCAGGCAAGGGCATTGTCAGGAGCGGTGCGCTGCTCCCTAGGTCCATGAAGGGATGTTGGTTTTGGGGCAGGCTGAGCCATGGGGCAGTAGAGACGAAGTTAGAGGCTTGATCTGGTTATAGCGGTTGGCAAGAGAGGGGCGATCGCTTCCGCTCAAACCGTAATGGTTCGCAAGTTCTGGCAATCAAGCCACAAGGAGCTTGGGCTGGTCTGAAGTGACCTCTGGAGAGTCGGAACAAAGCTGGGATTACTTGTCACGCAGTTGTTTCTGAAGCGGGCTTGAGTTGGAGTACATGCAGGAAGGCTTAAGCAATTTGTCGCAGGCTGAGCCTGCTTATCCTGTATTTATCCGGTCGGAACTGTAGAAGCAGGCCAAAACTTTTGAGAGGGAGTCAGCGTATCTTCGGTTTTTTATCCCTAGAAAACTTCCAGAATAGTTAATAAGAGGAGCCTTATGACCGGGAGCATTGATTCCCTCATCAGTTTAGTTACTCCTTTGGTGTCATCGCTATTTCTCATCAGATATTCCTGATCATTGCTTGTCCTTCGTTATAAGGGCTAGGGCAATCGCTATCTACGCCCCTCGGGGCTCCATTCCATTGTCTTCCCCTGGGTGGGCGTATTTAAAACAAGGCATAATTCACAATGGCCATCCAACGACTGATTCAATCTGTTCGCCCTCTAACTTGGGCTGTTTCCATTGCTTTACTCACGCCTCTGATCATGGGAGGAGCGCCTGCAATGGCTCAAAAAGCGCAGGCGACCAGCAAGGTGAAACCAACATCGAACTTCGAGAACTTTTCCCCAGCAGAAACAGGTAAGCGTGGTGCTCCCAGTCGTCGCTTTGGTGGCGGAAGTCGTGTAGGCAATAGTGGCGTCAACGGTAGCCGAATTCAGAATGTTTGTGCTGCTGGCCCCCAAGCCATTGCGATGATTTCTCCGGCGAGTAACGTCACCGTAACGACCTCTGCCCAGCCTAGCTTGATGCTTTGGGTGAATGAGTCAAAATATGAGCGGGATTTAGAATTCGTTCTGCGTGAAGGTCCCCAAGGAAATGGAGAGGATGTCTATCGCAAAATGCTGAAGCTTTCAGACAAGTCGGGGTTGGTGACCTTAGATATGTCCGAGCTTGAAGATGCGCCCAGTTTGACGAAGGGGGAGGATTACTACATCTACCTCTCGTTGGTTTGTGATGCGAATGATCGCTCCAAAGATATGGTGGTCGAAGGCCAGCTGAGTGCTGTCGAGTTTGAGCAGTGGGTTGCTCAGCAGCCTCAACGGACGGTTGCGAACGAGAAGTTGGATACTTTGGCTCCCTTCTTCCAGATTGAACAGTCCATTGAGGTGGGTCTTTGGCATGATGCGATGGTTCAGCTCAATCGTTTACGGCAGAAAGGTTCCAGCTCTACCATTCGGCGGCAGGCTCAGCAGCGTTGGCAGGCTTTGTTAGAGGCTGATGATGAACTGTATGTGATTGCTGATGAGACGAAGACTGTAATAGAACCTTTGGCGATCTCGGATGTGCAAGAGTTAGAGCTTTTCTAAAAAGGTTTCTAACTGATTGCTAAAAAGCGGTCTAGGGGATACTTCCCTAGACCGCTTTTTAGATTTCTCCATTGCAAAATTGATTAGGTCTTATTGATTGATTTTGTTTTTCCTTTTCTTGTCAATGCTTGGAGGTTCCTGAAATGTAATTAAAATCTGATTTAGATGTCCTTTTGTATGCCTGTTAGATGATGAGAAATGAGCAGGATACCCTTTAGAAAAAATATTTAGTAATCCCTAAAATATATTTCGAAAATATACTATGAGCCATATGAAAAAACTTTTTTTTACCTAAGGAGGATTTAGAAAATATGGGAGATAAGGCTTGAAATGAGGGTCTTGAGAGCCAGTGCTCGTTCAATAAAATGATGTCTCAAGGACTATAGCCCTAAAACTGCGGCCTCAGATTCTTGATTCCCTTGACCTAATAGTTCCAGTGAGGAGGCTGAATTAGCAGTCGCCCGGCATCCTCTTGGGATAAGGGTCTGCTAAAGAAATAGCCTTGGCCAATTTCGCAGGTGAGCTCTTGTAGTGCCACGGCTTGCTCAGGTGTTTCTACACCCTCTGCAATCACATCCATGGAGAGATTGTGACCCAGCTCGACGATCGTTTTAACAATGGCTGCATTTTCACTAGACTCGGTCATATGACGCACAAAAGAAAGGTCGATTTTGAGCGTGTCGATGGGGAAGCGATGGAGGTAGCTGAGGGAGGAATAGCCTGTACCGAAGTCATCTAAGCCGAGCTTTATCTTCAACTGCTTGAGATTGAGTAGCATCTGAATGGCTGTTTCAATATTGCCCATCATCATGCTTTCGGTTAGTTCTAGCTTGAGGACTTCTGGATTAATTCCGGTTTCCTGGATGATGTTCTGGATTTGCTCCGCTAGGTCCGGTTCTGTGAATTGCTCACTGGAGAGGTTGACACTGATGATGCATTCTTTGTTCTGCGACTGATTTTGCCAGGCTTGCATTTGCTGACAGGCTTCTCGCAGAATCCATCGGCCCATGGGAATGATGAGGCCGCTACTCTCGGCCATGGGAATAAATTCACCAGGAGAAATCAATCCTCGCTCTGGATGGGCCCAGCGCACCAGCGCTTCAAAGCCAATAACTTTCTGAGTTGTGAGTTCAACAAAGGGTTGATAAACGAGAAATAGTTCCTGGCGTTCTAGTGCCAGGTGAAGATCACGTTCGAGCTGAAAGCGCTCCACTGCTTGGGTCCGCATTCCCTTGGAGAAGACTTCATGGCGAGCTTTTCCCTGGCTTTTGGCTTGATAGGTGGCGGTGTGGGCGTCTCGCAGTAGGGTTTCTGCTGCGTAGTGATTCTCTACGGGGGCTAGGGCAATGCCCACGCTCGCGCTGGTGAAGACTTCTTGCCCTTGGAGCCGTATGGGTTTTGCTAAGGTGCGTTGGAGATCGTCCACGATGGAGCGGGCTTGGTCAATGTTTTGGACGGTGCTGAGGACAATGCCAAATTCGTCGCCGCCTAGACGGGCAATGTGGCTGCGTTTCGGGAGGCTTTGCTTGAGGCGGCGTGTGACGCTCAGTAGGAGCTGATCGCCGTTGTAATGTCCAAGGTTTTCGTTGACGTCTTTGAATTGATCCAGGTCAAGGAACATGACGGCGGTGGATTCATTCTCGCCTTGGGGGATGTTCAAGCGCTGTCGCCTGAGCATGGATTGCTCTAGGAGCTGGATGAAGCGATCGCGGTTGGGGAGACCCGTTAGGGGGTCGTAAAACGAGCGGAAGAATTCTTTGTACGCGAGCAAGCTGGTGCCCGCTGCCACGAAAGCTGCCGCAGGAAAGATGATGGGAACCCAAACAGATTGGGTGAAGAGAACCCAGGTGACTCCCGATAGCGTGGTGATGCTGATGAGGCCCGCGATGCCATGGGAGAGGGGGTGCCTCAATACCCAGGCTAAGGCCCCCCCCGCTAGGGCCCAGGTCAAGGCCCAAAGCCATTCGGCGGACTCATGCCAAAATCTAAAGATGGGTTCTCCATCCAGGACGTGGCGTAGGAGTTGACTGACCATCTGAGCATGGATGATCACCCCCGGCATGGTGTAAGTTTCGGTCTGGTTGCCTGAGCTGTAAGGCGTTTCAAGCAGGTCTTTGCTGCTGGCGGCTACGTTGCCGATGAGGACAATTTTGTCCCGGATGAGATCGGGATCGAAGCGGTTTTCTAGGATATCGGTGAGCGTCAGGGTTTGGGCGATGCGATCGCCTCCCTGGTAGTTGAGCAGGATTTGCCAGCCAGCATCGTCTGCATTTTGGTAGCCACCGTCGTTGGAGCGCAGGCTGGGAAAGTAGTGATCACCTAGGGTGAATCCTGACGCGCTTACATCTAGCTCACTGTTGGGACTGGGCTGAGCTTGGGCGATCGCAGCGGGAAGATTTTGCAGGTAGTACTGGCTGACTAATAGGGAGAAGGGCAGGTGAAATTGCTCTCCGTCATGCATGAGGAGAAGTTGACGGCGGGCAACGCTATCTCGGTCTAGGACGAGGTCATTGAAGCCGACCTGTTCTGGAGGAGAGGCCTGGGGGGCTGGAATAAAATCTTTGTCAAAGTCGTTGAGTTCGTTGATGACGATGACGTTGGGTTGTTGAAGCTGGTGGTTCAGCTCCTCGGTTCCCGGTTTGTGGGGGATATCGCGGTACAGGTCTAGGCCGATGGTGACGGCACCGTTGTCTTGAAGAATGTTCAGAACTTCGGCGAGGGTTGCATCGCTCAGGGGCCAGCTTTTTTGTTTTTCTAAATCCTCTTGGGTAATGCCCACGACTAGGAGCCGAGGATCCGTAAATTTGCTAATTGGGCTACCGGAAGCTGATGGGTCAGGGGAGTTAATATCCGCCTGCTCGCGGGCGTTATCCGACTGGGACCATTCCCACTGGGTGAAGCGATCGTAGATTGCGAGTTCAAGGCGTTGTAGCCCTCCCAATTGCCGCGCACCACCCACTAACACCGTCACGAAGACGCTGCTAGCTAAGATCGGTACCAAACCGTGACGAAGCAACAGTTTGCTATCTAGGGATTGGATGGATTGGGATAACGGATTGTGAAGCCGTTGGCGTAGGCTTGCAAACACAAAAATTACCCTGGTTAGAGTTATGTCTATGGTTCCCAGACTGGCGGCAAGAGTACAGGTTGTTCCTAGCGTCTGGAAGTAACGTTTGCCCTGGATGGAGCTGACAATGTTTTGAATGCTGGAGCGGGGCTTAATTCTGAAGAGCTATGGATTTTGGAGGGGATTTTGGAGGGCCGTTGCCCAGCGTTGAATGCCTGTTTGGATTTGAGCTTCATCGATTTCCGTGTAGCCCAAGATGAATGCGCCTTGGCAAGGCTGGAGATTATGGACCTGGAGACTGGAGATGTAGACGCCGACTTGGCTGGCTCGGTGAATAATTTCCGCATCGGTTAAGGGCAGCTGTAAGCAAGCAACGAGATGAAGACCGGCACTGTCTCCGAGGATTTCGACGGTATCGCCGAAGCTTGTTTTTAAGGCTGTTACTAGGGCTTGGCGGCGGCTGTCGTAGCAGAGGCGCATGCGCCGCAGGTGGCGTTCGAGGTGGCCTTCGGTGATGAAGCGGGTGAGTACGGCCTGGTCTAACAGGGAGCAGTGGCGATCGCTCAACCACCTGGCTTGGGCAAAGGTCTGGACTAGGTTTGTTGGTACAACAACATAGCCGAGGTGCAAGCCTGGAAACATGACTTTGGCTAAGGTCCCGACGTAGAGAACCGGGGCATTGGCCTTCAGACCCTGGAGGGCGGGGATGGGTCGGCTGCTGTAGCGGTATTCGCCGTCGTAGTCATCTTCAATAATCAAACAGTTGTGCTGCTGAGCCCAGTCGAGCAGCTGTAGGCGGCGGGGGAGGGAGAGCAAAGCACCGGTCGGGAACTGGTGGGAGGGGGTGACATAGACCAACTTGGGGGTTGGGGTGAGTTGGGTTAGGGCTTCGACACGAATGCCTTGGTCATCCACTGGGACGGGTTGCAGCTTGGCTCCACGGCTGCGGAAAATTCGCTGGGCTCCGAGGTAGCCGGGGTTTTCGAGGGCGATGGATTCTCCGGGGTCGATGAAGAGTTGGGTGACGAGTTGTATTGCCTGTTGGGTGCCGTGGGTGATGACAATTTGACTGGGCTGGCAGTTGACGGCGCGGGAGCGGGTGAGGTAACTGGCGATCGCTACTCGCAGGGGCTCATAGCCGAGTGGGTCGGTGACGTAATCCATCCAATGGGAGCTAGCGGCCATTTCCTGGTTGACCAGCTTTTTCCAAAGGCGGAGGGGAAACTGGGCTAGGGCGGGATGGCCGTAGCGAAAGTTGTACTGGGCCGCAGGTTGCGTCTTCCAGGGGCTAGTTTGGGCGATGCTTTGACCGTAGCGGGAGAGATTGAGAGGAAGCGGGGTGGGACTGGCTGGTTGGGTGGGGGCTGAAACTTGTAGCAGTGTTTCGGGGAGCTGGGCGGCGACGAAGGTGCCTGCGCCGGGGCGGGTTTCGAGGTAGCCCTCGCTGAGGAGCTGATCGTAGCTGAGGGTGACGGTGGCGCGGGAGATTTGCAGCGATTGGGCCAGGGCGCGGCTGGCAGGTAGGCGTTGCTTGGGTTCAAGCTGACCGCTGAGGATGCGATCGCGGATTTGATTGTAAATCTGCCGGTGCAGTGGGGTTGAGCGATTGCTTTGCAAGCTTCCGGAGGGATCGCCTTCTAGGCTCAGAGACAGTTCCACAGGCTGTTCAGAATTGGACTGGTCTAAAAATACAAAATTGGTCCTTGTGGCAAGCCGATTTGCAATTTAACTTAGCGTTGTGACAACCAATTCTTGGGAGGCGAGCCCATGGTTACAAGCCTAGTGGTCACGATTCGAGCGGCTCAGGCTACGGATGCTTCTTTGATCTGCAGCTATCTTCAGCGCAAAGCGGCATTTGATTGTAGCGTGGGCGCTTTCACGGGGGAGCTGACAACCTCGATTGAACGCATTGAGCAGACCTTGTTTCGAGGGACTCCCTTGGCCCAGGTTCTCTTGGCAGAGAAAGCGGGGCAGCCCGTCGGCTTTGCACTCTATGCCCTGCGCTACTCTTCGTTTGCTGGGCGTCCTAGTCTGTGGCTAGAGGATCTCTATGTGGATGAAGCAGAGCGAAGCAACGGCATTGGCTTGCAGTTGATGCAGGCGCTTTCGCGGATGGCTGCGTTGCAAGATTGCACTCATCTGGCTTGGACAGCAGATGCTCGTAACCAGGCAGGATTGCGATTTTATCGCCGCTTGGGAGCTGAGGTTGAACAGCAGATTGGCCATCGCTGCTATCTGCGCTGGCAGCCCTCTGCCCTGACGCTAGAACCCTCCCCTCAACCTCAAGGCATCCAGTCCTCTCCCCTAGAGATTCGAGTGGCGAGGCCAGAAGAAGACTCTGTTATTGCGCGTCACTTTTACCAGATGTGGATTGACAACGGCCTCATTGCTGAACAGCTGGAGCCCAGTTGGGAAGCGATTACCCTGGACTATTTGACTCAGGCTAGAGCGACCCTGGGCTATCAGGCCTTTGTGGTTGAGGTGGAGGGACAGATTGTTGGCTCAGCGGGAGGGCAGCGCTTTGCCGGACTTTATCCCATTAACTTCACGCCAGCCTTTCGCCGAGATGGCTATATCTGGGGGGTCTATGTGGAGCCTCCCTTTCGTCGCCAGGGTTTAGGCACACAGTTGACTGAGCAAGTCATTGAGCATTTGCGATCGCTGGGCTGTACCCGAATCGTTCTGAATGCGTCACCTTCAGGTCATTCTGTGTATGAGCAACTAGGCTTCGTGCCTGGCAATGCTATGACTCTGGCTCTGTAAACGTCTCCTGCTCTATGAAGAGCCAATTGCAAAAACAATTCAAAAAATACTGCCATGCCGATTGTTCCAGCCGAATTCAAGCACCTGGACAGCTTGGCCAAGCTGTTTGATGAGTACCGATTGTTTTATCAGCAGGCTTCGGACTTGCCGGGGGCGAAAGCGTTTTTACGCGATCGCCTCACCCATCGAGATTCTGTCATCTTTTTAGCCCTAAGCGAGCCAGCAGAAGGCTCGGTGGTTGCGGGATTTACCCAGCTTTACCCCAGCTTTTCCTCCGTTTCCATGGCCCCGCTCTGGATTCTCAATGACCTGTACGTCAACCGCGCCTTTCGCCGTCGGGGCTTGGCCCAGGCCTTGATGCACCAGGCCCAGACCTATGGCATGAACACCGGAGCAGTTCGCCTTGAGTTATCCACGGGGGTCACTAACACCAGCGCCCAATCGCTGTATGAGTCCCTGGGCTATCAGCAGGCTGACATCACCGAAGACTCTGATAATGCCTTCTACCACTACTCTCTAGCCCTTTAGATCGGTTAAGAAAGCTGCTCCTCACCCCCTGTTTGCCCCAAATTATGACTCTAATTCCTAAAACGGACCGCACAACCCTGAAGCGAGCCCCCCAGCGGGGCGAATACGATCGCGCCACAATCCATGCCATTTTGGATGAAGGCTTAGTTTGCCAAGTGGCCTTTGTGGTGGAGGGCAAACCCGTGGTTATTCCCACGGCCTATGGTCGAGTCGGCGATCGGCTCTATCTCCACGGCTCCCCCGCCAGTCGAATGCTCAAGTCCTTGCAAAAGGGCATTGATGTTTGTGTGACAGTAACGCTGTTAGACGGCTTGGTCTTAGCCCGCTCAGCCTTTCACCATTCCATGAACTATCGCTCCGTGGTGGTGTTTGGCGAGGCGGAGTTGGTCAGTGACCCCGTAGAGAAAGTCGCTGCTCTCAAAGCCTTTACCGAACATGTGGTGCCAGGGCGTTGGGATGATTTACGACCCATGACTGACAAAGAGATAAAGGGAACGACGGTGCTAGCTTTACCTTTGGTCGAAGCCTCGGCCAAGATTCGCACGGGTCCACCGGTGGATGATCCAGTAGATTATGAATTGTCCATTTGGGCTGGGGTTTTGCCTTTGAGATTGCAAGCGGGCACCGCCGTTGTCGATCCAAAACTTGGAGATGGTATTGAGCTGCCAGGGGCGATCGCCCATTGGCGTCGAGGCTCCGAACATTAATCTAAGACCCAACCCTGGTGGGGATAGGCACGGCCATGCCTAAATTGATGCTGGCCGCCTATCTGGGGCTGCTGAATAGTCTAATTCCACCCTCCTCATTCCAACCTTCAGGGTTAAGCCCCATAAACGACAGACTTCGCGAAATCTCTAAGCCAGAGCCATGATGTTCTAGCCTTGTGGTCCTTTCCCAACCCATAGCCCATGCTGATTGACCCCAACCAAGTCCCTAGCCAAACAGGCAGTACCTACCCCGACCCATTCCACAACGTCGTCGTGGGTCGCAGCCGCCAACGCCTGGGCAATGTCGCTGGCCTGACTCAATTTGGCGTCAACCAAGTCACCCTGGCGCCCGGTGCCGCTTCCGCCCTGCGCCATTGGCATTCCCACGAGGATGAATTTGTTTATGTCCTGTCAGGGGAGCTGATTCTCAATACTAATAGGGGGGAACAGCTGCTGAAAGTAGGCATGGCCGCAGGCTTTCCGGCGGGAGAAGCAGATGGCCATCAGCTCATCAACCGCAGCAATCAACCCGCGATTTACCTGGAGATTGGTACTCGCAATCCCAGCGAGGATCGAGCGGTTTATCCCGACGATGATCTGCTGGTGCAGTCCGGTCGCAGCTTTTGCCATCGCGATGGCAGCCCCTATAAGCCCACAGAGCGACGTTGAGAGTAGGCTTTCCCAAATCTATGGCTTTTGCTGAGTACCGATCTGGGAGGAGCAATTTTCAGTAAAATGAAATCTGAGATACAAAACTATCTGGCTCAATGCCCCCTTGGCCATGGCTCAACCTGACCCCATCAACGTGGATTCTCTGACTCTGATGGCGATCGTGATAGCTCTGCTGCTCTTGCCGCTGATCTTTACGGGCTTTACTTCGCTTTAGCTGTCTCTGTAGCGACCTCTGTTTGTGCATCTCTCCTTCAACTATGGCCTTGACAGATATTAATGCTTACCTGCTCTTACCCCAGGGCATTGCGACGTCTGGCCAGCCGACGGTGGAGCAGTTCGGAGAGATCAAAGCAGCAGGCTATGAGGTGGTGGTGAATTTGGCGATGCCGACCTCCGAAAACTGGCTGACGAATGAGGCTGAGGTAGTGGCTGGACTCGCCATGGAGTATGTGTCGCTACCAGTGGGGTGGGATTATCCCGGCCTGGGAGATGCAGAACAGTTTTTTGAAGTGATGGCCAAGCATCGCGATCGCCCTATCTGGGTCCATTGCGCGCTCAATATGCGAGTGTCGGCCATGATGTATCTTTACCATCGTATTTATGGAGAAATGCGTGATCTAGAGGCGACGCAATATTTGAATAAAATCTGGATTCCCAATGAGGTCTGGCAGAACTTTATAGATGCGGTAATCGAATTGTACGGAGAGTAGAAATAGGGTTAATCCGCCAATTGTCCTAAGTAATTTATCTGAGCCTGCCGTTTGAAAGCAGAGTTGCATGGAGATGTGACTCTGCTTTGTGTTTGCGAGGAAAACAGCCTCTTTTCTAGAGGAAATTGACCTGTTCAATAAACTTTCGCGATCTGTTTTTCTCAGCTTTGCAATTTCCGCGATCGCGAATCTGTATCCCTTCGGTGGATGCCCTATTTCGGTCGAGTGATACTGCAAAGAACACATATGGCTCGCTTCCGGCTCGATATGAGGGCGCTTCTACCAATCCAGAATATTTCCACTTCGGGGTCAGCCATACTCCTCTAGTCTGCGGGTACAGAGTTTATGCAGTTTAATTTTTCCTATGATCCAGGGACGTCGTTGGATCACATGCTGGCCTTCGAAGTGGCTGGCCAAGTCTGGGAATCTTATCTTCAAGATGACGTCACCATTAATCTCCAAGTAGGGGTGACCAGTTCTAGTAATTTACCAACTGGGGTGATTGGTGGGGCTTTGCCTGGTATGCAAGCTCAGGTGAGTTACCGCGAGTACCGCGATCGCTATTACCAAGATCTCACCTCCACCCAGGACCAAATAGCCAGCTCGCATATGCGCTGGGATAAGTCGGTTGCCAAGTATGAATTCATTGCCTCGACGGGGGAGAATTATGGGAGCTACGAGAGCAGCGACCAACTGAATATGACCCGCGCCAATGCCAAGGCCATGGGGGTTGGAGCCGCAAATAGTTCCCAGGATTTAGATGGCTATATTCTCCTCAGTGACTTAAGTGGAACTGGCGTGAGCTGGGATATGAGTACCGACAGTGCCGAGGCGGGCCAGTTGGATCTTCTCAGCACCGCCGTCCATGAAATTGGCCATGCCCTCGGCTTCATTAGCGGTGTGGATCAGCCCGGCGGTTTAACGGCACATTTCTCAGAATGGACGGGTTCCAATTGGAATCAATCCGTCACGGATGCGTTGGCTCAAGCTCGGAGTGCGATGCGCACTCGCACCCAATATACCAATCCCCTCGATCTGTTCCGTTACTCCAGCAACAGTGGCGACTCCATCGATCTCACCTACGGCTCTCAATACAGCGAGAAGTATTTCTCCCTTAATGGGGGTAACACTGCCCTCGCCTATTTCGCTAGCGGCAGTGATGGAAATCTAAGCGGCGACGGTTTCCAGGCCAGCCATTGGAAAAATCAGGGCACCAGCCTCGGGGTTATGGACCCCACCCTCGCCTTGGGAGAGCGCACTCAAATCTCTGGCTTGGATCTCACAGCCCTGGATGTGATCGGCTGGGATATTGTCCAGAGTCGCGAAAATACAGCGATCGATCTGGGCGCTTTACGCAATCAGGCCCAGCAGGAGCTGGCCAGTCGGCTTGGGACAACGACCTCCTGGCTGATGAATAACCAAGGCCAGGCAGCTGAGCAGTTATCGGAAGTGCGCGTTGGCGACATTATTGCCATGGCCCAGGAGAGCCAGGTCTATGATCTCAGCTGGATGAATGCCAGTGGGGGATCTAGCTACTGGCTCAACTGGTGGAACAATACCGGCGGAGACCAGAGCTTTTGGCTCAACTGGTGGAACGGCGGCGGCGGCAATGGCTGGTGGCAAATGATGGCCCAAGCTTTCCAGCAGCGGGGACTCTTTTCCCAGATTGATGAGTTGCCAGTGGGTGAAGTTTCTCAATCATCAACGGATTCCATTACGGGCCTCAGTCCGCAGCAGCCAGTCGTTGCTTCTGCATCAGGAGATGCTGTGATTGCTCCCCCCGCTGCTACGCCTACGGCTGCTCCCCAGGAGATCGAGAGCTTTGAGAGTTTTGCAGACCAGCAAGATGCTGACGATAGCCTCGTTGATGGCTTCGCACAGTTCCATGGCGACCTGGCCAATCTAGCCTTAGGGAGTGCGGTGAGTAGCAATGCCCTGGAAGGAGGTCTGGCTGGCCTTAGCCAAGATCAACTTCAGAGTGTATTGGGATTAACTCAAGCATTTACGATAGATTCTTCTCTGGGTTAAGAGTCTCTATGCTCTTCCTATTCTGAACATCAAGAAGCGAAGGTGATTTACCTTCGCTTCTCTGCTTTAAAGAGAATGTTGTTTGAGTCAGTTGGAATGCGTACATTCATTGAGATGGCTGATGGCGATTCTACGCGTACTCATGAAAATGACTAATGCCTCAATCTCTGGCTAAGAGCATAGAAATCAAGGCTTTGAGCTGCTCTGGTTGAGAAGTATTGACTAACCGTTTATCTTGCCAAGAATCATTTTTGAAAGCTTGAAAATAGACTCGAAAAAAGCGCGTGAAACTCCGCTCGAAACCGTCTCTTGCTCTAGTCATAATTGAATTGTTGATCGAGTCTCATTCGCTGGCTACGTCACTTCTACCACTTCAAACCACGACCTCCTCAAGTGAGTTGAGACCTGACTCATGCAGATCAATCTCTCCTACGACCCAGGTACTTCGGTCAGACATATGACTGCCTTTGAAATGGCAGGGAAAATCTGGAGTACTTACATTACCGATGATGTCACGCTTAACCTTCAAGTAGGCGTGACTCGGTCCAATCGCTTACCTAACAAAGTTATTGGTGGTGCCTTGCCTGCGATGGTTCCTGATGTAAACTATCAAACCTATCGGAGTCAGACTGTTGCAGATGCCAAATCTTGGTATGACGAACAGTCAAGCTCTCGGCTAGACCCTAACTATAACAAGGCGTTCTTTAAGCATGGAGCGTCTAACAACAATGCGACTTCAACTGAAGTTTGGGTTGATAGCTTAGACATGACCCGCGCCAATGCAAAAGCTCTGGGAGTGATTGATCGTCATTCTTCCAAGCTTGATGGCTATATCCTCATGAGCGACCTCTCTGGTAAGAATGTTGACTGGGATGTTGGAGTCGACTCTGTCAATAAAAAACAACTGGATTTGGTGAGTACTGCACTGCATGAAATTGGTCATGCCTTAGGGTTCATTAGTGGAGTGGATCAAAATGAGAACCTCACTGATGCTTTTACTTGGGAGGAGGTTTATGAAGCTGCAGAACGGGCAACGCCCTTTGATAAGTTCCGCTTCTCAGATGCGAGCAATGGTGTCTCAGACTTGAGCTATGGCTCTAACCTTAACGCCAAATACTTCTCTACTAATGGTGGCGTCAACAAGCATGGAACCCTTTCCAGTGGTAGCAATAAATCTAAAAAGGGTGATGGCTTTCAGGCCAGCCACTGGAAAAATAGGAAGTCCAGCCTTGGCATTATGGACCCAACCCTTGCCCGAGGGGAACGTGCACAGATTTCCATCCGAGATCTCAAAGCCTTTGATGTTATTGGTTGGGATATTGCAGGGAGCCCCAGCAATGCCAAGAATATCAACTTGGACTACCAGGACCTTTACGACCAATCCCGAAACGACCTTGCTCAGCGAATTGGTAAGAGCACCACTTGGTTAGATCAGAACGATAGCCAAGCTGCCAATCTACTCGCAGAAGTTCGAGTGGCTGATGTTATAGCAATGGCGCAGGAGAGCCAGACCTATGACCTAAACTGGCTAAACCCTTGGGGAGGTGTGAGCGCTTGGCTCAACTGGGCTAACAGTCAGGGAGGCCAAAGCTTTTGGCTCAACTGGTGGAACAACGAAGGCGGCAGTGGATTTTGGCAAAATATTGACAGTGTCTTTGAGCAGCAAAGTTTCTTTTCCACCCTGGATGAGATCGAAGGAGGAGATGGGACGCCGGAATCTGAGACAGATTTCTTAACTGGGCAAAGGACTCCCCCGTCTTCTGTTGCTGTGGACAATGTTGATTTTGCTCCTGCTGCCCAGACCTCATCAGTGCAGGAGCAGTTTGATGCTTTGGCAGATGTCCAAGATCCTATTACTGGCTACGCCAATGTAGAGATTGGCCTCCAGAATTCTTACAACAGTATTGCTTCGTTGTCTTTGGGAAGCCGTGCGGTTGGGGATTTGCTGAATGATGATTTGTCCGGTCTTGGGCAAGACCAGCTCCAAGGGGCGGCGCGGCTTGCTCCGCTTTTTGCAGCCAGCGAGCACTTGGGTTGATCTTGCCAGGCCACTGCAGCTAGTCAGGCTATTTGGGTATGTAAGGAGATTGATTAATGTTCAAAGTGAATTTGAGTCGCAATGTATTGCTCATTGTGTTGATGCTGCTCCCCATGGTGGGGATAGAACTGACGACATCACAGCCTATTCTTGCTCAGGCTCAGGGGGCTTCTAGGCCAGAAAAATTTGATGGCTTTTTTGCACCTAAGGGGAAAGGGATGCCTGACCAGAGTCAGGGGGGAGCCTCTCGGGGGATGTGTTTTGGGGATACCTTGAACCATGACCATAATGAGAGTGGCTTAATTTCCCTGATCACGCCCCAGACAAATTCTGGTCTTAGCGCAGCAGCTCGGCCGATGTTTTTGGCCCATATTCCACCGAGTACGGCTAAGCAAGTTTACTTTAGTCTCAAGAATGGGGATGAAAGCTATTTCTACGAGCAGACGGTGACTCTAACCTCGTCAGGGATATTGAAGTTTCAATTGCCAGAGGAAGCCCCTGCGCTGGAAGTGGGCGAACAATATCGCTGGTCCGTGGCGCTGATTTGTGGGACGCGCCTCTCACCTGACAGCCCCTGGGCTTCCGGCTTGATTGAACGCATTGATGGCGGAGCGTTGCTGCAAAAAGCCATGACACCAATGGAACAGGCTTCGGCCTATGGCCGTGCGGGCCTGTGGTACGACACCATCGCGAGTCTGTTCACCATGGTGGAAATCCAGTCTTCTCCTACTGCCAAGGCGGCTTTGAATCAGCTGCTGGTTACTGAAGGGCTTTCACCTGTCAGCTTGGCAGTGGAGTCATTGGCAGTGGGCGAGCTGACTGATGAAGCTTCGGCAGTGACAGGAGTTGTGCAGCCATGAAAATCGCTCTGAAGCTGAATTCTGTGCGTCAAGCTTTGTCTGTTACTGCGATTGTTGGAGTGCTCGCTTTTCCAGCTGTGGCTTCTGCATCATCCTTGCCAAGTGAGCGATCGCAAGAGTCCACTGACTCTAAAACCGAAGCACTGATTCAAGACGTTCTGAACGAGTCGTCTAATTCTGCACGTCGCGGTTTTCCCAGGCGTCGTGGGGGGGGTGGAAGTCGCTTTGTGGGGACTGCCCTCGACCGCTTGAAATCTTCGTGAGAGCCTCCCTGGAGTATCAGAATGGTGTTTTCTGATTGCAGGGACTTGTGTCCTGACGTTAAATTTCCTCGCTGAATGGGGCTGTTGTTCAATCGATATTGTTGTTAAAGCAACTCTAGGTGAAGATCTCAGGTCTTCACCTTTTGGGGTTAGATTAAGCTCGGTCAAGCTAGATATCCCCTATCTAAGGCATGCAATCTATCTAGAAGGTGCGATGCACGATCTCTTGGCTTTGTGAGCTTTTCCTGGTGAGGCTAGCTGTAAGCCTGGGTATGCTAATCCTACGTATTTCGGCAGCATTGTCCTAACTGGCTTGCCTAGCCAGAGCATTCCTGAGTCTGTTGCTTTTAGGGTTCGATATTCGTGAAATGTCGGTGCAAATTCCAAAATAGCTTGGCTTGATTCCCGAGAGAATTGACGAGCATTTATGCACCTTGGGGTGATTGTCTACCAGCCCCCTTCTTGATAGGAATTTCCCCTCCATGACTTCTACATCAACTGGAGAGGCAATGGAACTCTACTGCCTCCAGCCCAGTGATGCCTATTGGAGTGACCTGCTCCAGGTTATTCCCCATGACTTCTATCATTTGCCAGACTATGTGGCTTTGGAAGCCCAGCGTTTGAATGCAACGCCGGAAGGATTATTGGTTCGTCAGGGCGATCGCTATTTCTTCTTGCCCTATTTGATCCGTAGCTGTGCCCCGATGCTGCCGGATTATGTTTCTGATGCTGCACCGAAGGACATCGTTTCCCCCTATGGCTATGCGTCTGCGTTGTTGAGTGAAGCAGCCCAGAATTCTGAAACATTCTTGGTAGAAGCCCTGGAAACGGCCATGCTTTTTTGGCGACAGCGAGAGTTTTGCACGGCCTATTTGCGTTTGCATCCCCTGCTATATCAAGAGCTCGCTACTTTAGGAGATGCGGAGCTAGAGGGCTTAGAGCGGCGCGAGGTGGGGCAAAGTGTCGCCATTGACTTGGCTCCAGAAGATGAACCGTTGCAGTCTCAGTTCAGTCAATGCAGCCTGGACAAGGCCGAGGAGGCTCGCCAGGCAGGTCTGACCGTGCGGTGGACCGATTCAGTCATGGAGTTACCCGCATTCATAGCCCTCTATCAACGCACCATGGGGCAATTGGGGGTTGCTGCTGAGAACATTTTTGAACCTGAATACCTATATGGCTTAGCCCAAGCGCTGGAGGGGAATTTTCAACTCTGCTTCGTCGAACAACAAGGCATGCCTGTGGCTGCCAGCTTTGTGACGGAAACCTGTGGGATCGTCCAATGCCATCTCAGCGGTGCTGAAGCTGAGATGATGCAGGATGCTCCCAGTGCGCTGATGATGCTGGAGATTTTCGATTGGGCTCAGTCGCGGGGTAATCAGTGGCTACATTTGGGCAGTGGTTTGGAGGGCAGTGCGTCGGATGCCTTATATCGGTTTAACTGTCAGTTCTCTGCTTTGAGTTTTCCGGTTTACAGCCTGCGCTTAGTTGTCAATGAGCGGTTGTATGACCAGCTTATTCATGAACGCAGTAAGCGTATTCATCTCGATCCTCTGCAAATTTGCCAAGGCGATACATTTCCGGCCTACCGCGTTGCAGATGCTTAAGTTTCCTGAGGCTGGATGTGGTTTACCCAGTCTCCCAGTGGGAATCCTAGGGCCATGTCTATTCGATAATGTTTCGACAGCCTATCTGCCTTGGCAACGTTTTGAGCGATTGAGTATTGAGCCAGACCATGACATTATTTGCCCTTTGGCATCAGAACCAGGCTGTTCAGCTCGGCCTTGGCCTAATCTGTGCGATCGCCTGTAGCTCCAACGGTATGGAAACTGCCGAGGCACAAATTATTTCAGATGGGACGCTACCCACGCCTAGCAGTACGGCTGTAACGGGCAATGTCACCACCATTAGCGGTGGCAGTCAGGCTGGGACCAATCTTTTTCATAGTTTCGATCAGTTCTCAGTAGATGCCAATGCAACTGCTTCGTTCCAGAGTAGTTCTACCATTGAGCGGATCTTTAGCCGTGTGACGGGCGATCGTCCTTCAACGATTGATGGCAGCCTGGAGGTTTTGGGCAGCAGTGCTGACTTCTTTCTCCTGAATCCCAATGGTGTGCTGTTTGGCCCCGATGCGAGGCTGAACCTGAGTGGTTCATTTGTGGCGACGACGGGTGAGCGTTTGCAATTTCCTGATCGTGATTTTGATGCGGTTAATCCCAGCTCCACGGCATTGCTCTCTGTGTCTGCGCCGGTCGGGGTTCAGTTTGGCGGAGTGCCTGGTCCCATTCAGCTCAATGGGCCAGGACATGGCTTGAGGCTGACCGAGAACAGTGAAATTGTTAAAACTAACCGTCCCTTGGGACTACAGGTGCAGCCCCGACAAACCTTGGCGTTGTTGGGTGGGCCGGTGATTTTAGATGGGGGGAATGTGACGGCCGGGGATGTGGCTGGGGGGGCAGGCCGGGTGGTGATCGCCGCTATTGGCCCCGAGGGTAACGTGGATTTGCAATCCGATGATTTGGGGTGGCAGGTGGATGCTCAGGGCAGCAGCTTCAATGATGTCATTTTACAAAATGCTGCTTCCGTAGATGTCAGCAGTTTGGGGGGCGGCCCTCTGGATGTTTATGGCCAAAATATTGTGTTGGGTGAGGGGTCAACGCTGCTGTCAGAAACCTTGGGCAGTGGTAGTGGTGCAACCGTCACGATAGTCGGCCGCGAAGCTGTGGTCCTGATGGGAATTTCCCAGGATGTCAATACGGGCCAGCCTTTCTTTCCCAGTAGTGTCGTGGCAGAGGTCGTGGCCGGGGCTAACGGGCAAGGCGGTGCTTTGAACATTACGGCTCCATTGTTGCTGCTGCAAGATGGTGCTCAGGTTTCCACGAGTACTTATGGTGCGGGGGACAGTGGAGATATGACTGTTCTGGTCCAGCAGTTGGGCTTAATCGGAGCCAATGCCTTTGGTCCCAGTAGTTTGGGCTCTGTGGTGGGCTTTTCGGGCTCGGGCCGCAGCGGCGATATTTCTGTGACGGCTGATGAGATTGTCGGCCAGGGCAGTGGTTCGATTACAACCTTTGCCTTTGGTCCGGGGCAAGGGGGACAAGTCTTGGTGAAGGCTAGGGATATTAGCTTTAGCGGTGGCTCTATGTCTGGACCTAGCGGTATTTTTGCAGGAGCGATTCTAGGTCAGGGCGGTGGAATGGAGATTGAGAGCGATCGCCTCACGGTCTCCGGCGGTGCGCAAATTGCGGCGAATACTTTTGGCCCTGGCAATGGCGCTGACATCACGATTCGGTCCCAGGAGATTGACCTGAACAGCACCTCACCGAATGGCAATCCCACAGGAATTTTGACGGGCGTGGAGAGGGATAACGCCCCTGGCAATGCAGGTAATATCTTCCTCCAAGCGGAGCAGATTCGCGTTGGCGAGGGGGCACGCATTGCCGTCAATACTTTGGGCCCTGGCGATGCCGGTGTGCTGACGATCGAGGCAACCCAGGTGGACCTTGAGGGAGTCGTGCTGACGCCCCAGGGGCCAAAATACAGCGGCTTATTTGCGACGGTGGATCCGACGGCGACGGGCCAGGGTGGGCAGATTGTTCTGGATGTGGACACCTTGAATGTGAGCGATGGTGCTCGGGTTTTAGCGGCCACGGCGGGAGCCGGAGATGCGGGGGATGTGACGCTCAACGCCAACGAGGTCAATCTGGTGGGCCAAAATGAATTGGGTCCTAGCAGCCTATTAACCAGCGCCATTGTGGGGCCGGGAGCCGGGGGCACCATCGAGGTCAATGCCAATGCGTTGAATGCCACGGATGGTGCCGTGATCAGTGCAAGCAACTTCTTGATTGGCACGGGGGCTCCGCCGGGGCAGGGACCTGCCGGCGTGGTGATTCTCAATGTGGACCAGTTAACCCTGAGCGACGAAGCTCAAGTCACCACGGCCAGTGCTGGAGGCGCCGAGGGAGATATTGAGATCAATGCGGATATGCTGACGCTGCGACGGGGGGCTAGCATTAATGCCAATGCTTTGGGCCCAGCACCGGGCGGAAATATTGCGATTGATGCAGATTTCATCATTGCCCCTGAGGATGAGAATAGCGATATCACGGCCAATGCGTTGAACGAGCGTGGCGGTAATGTTCAGCTCCAAACTCTGGCTTTGTTGGGAATACAACCTCGGCTTGACCTGACAGCTGCCAGTGATATCACTGCTTCCTCGGCGTTAGGGATTGAGTTCGCGGGCAGCATTCTTCTCAATGAGCTAGAGGTTAACCCGGCCCAGGGCCTTGCTCCTCTGCCGAGAAAAGTTGTGGATTCAACTGAGAAAGTAGCCCGGAGCTGTCCTGGAGATTTGGTCCAAGCGGGAAGTTCGTTCCGGATATCGGGTCGGGGGGGCTTGGCGGCTAGCGAACAGCAGGTTTTAGCAGGGCTGAAGGTTTGGCAAGATGCACGGGATTTAGGCGTTGTTACTGCTGATGCTGAGGGTTTACCCGAGGTTTTGCCTGGGGTTTTGCCTGGGGTTTTGCCTGGGGTCACTCACAGCCTGGTAATGGTGGATGGGGGGACTGCCGTTTTGCTTACGACGTTGCAAGAAGCCCAGCAGTTGACTCGCGATCGCCAAGGGCGGATTCAGCTATTGGCCCAGGCTGGAACAATGAACCCCGCACCTTTGATTTCTTGCCAGGCCTAGCCCCCGTGCTTACGCCTTCTCCAGGGGAGCTTGCCAAAGCGGTGGGAAGGTAACCCAGCCCGATAAAAGAGTCATATACAACAAAGGGGCAACATCACAATGTGATGTTGCCCCTTTGAATGTTTGGCGTTAGCCGCAATGGGCTAGCACCTGAGATGAGTTAGGAAGCGGCTTCAGCTTCTTCAGGCTCTTCTTCGCGAACCGTTTGCTTCACGGTCAGGTAGCGAATCACGTTCTCGCTCAGGCGCATGTCCTTTTCGAGGGTGGCGATCGCCGCACCGGGAGCCTTGTAGTTCATCTGCACATAGATGCCTTCGCGGTACTTGAGGATCATGTAAGCGAGGCGACGCTTGCCACGGTGCTGGATATCCAGCTCCTCAGCACCTGCTTCGGTGAGCAGGGTCTTGTACTTATTGATGGCGGTATCCACATCCTCTTCACCCATGTCGGGACGAAGAATGTACATGGTTTCGTAAACGAACTCTTTCATCGGGTCATCCCTTTGGACTAAAGGCTTCTCGCGGGTTGCAAATGGAGGCTGTGGGGAAACAATCCCTCAACGGTTCAGCTCTTCGCCGACAATCACATCAGATTTAAATCGAGCTCAAACAGTAAAACACCCCATGGCCCTAAAGTTCCACAGGGTCTCAATGCTTAGGTCTTAAGACTTAAATCGAATTGTTATCTAGAACGTCACAGATCTAGTAACAGCATCGGCAATTGCACCTCTTAGGAGAAGCAAGGCTTTACAATCTTAGACCAGTTTCCGCAAACTAACAAAAGGAACTATTCCAAGGGAAGCCATGGCGACTCGATACGTTCGTGTCCAGGCCCAGTCCGGTCGTGTTTATTACGGTGTGCTGTCGTTGAACCGCACGGTGCAGCTTTGGGATGCGCCGCCTTGGCTGGGGGGGATCCCCCTAGAGCAAGAGCTAGAACCGGGAGAGTATGAGCTGCTAGCGCCCTGTGCGCCTTCTAAAATTGTGGCGGTGGGTAAGAATTATCAAGCCCATGCGGCGGAGATGGATTCGGAGGTGCCCGCAGAACCGCTGTTGTTTCTCAAGCCTCCCAGCGCGGTGGTGCCCCATGGGGCAGATATTCTATATCCCTCGTCTTCACACCGGGTGGACTATGAGGGAGAGCTGGCCCTAATTGTGGGGCAGAAGGCTCGAAACTGCACGGTGGCGGAGGCGGGTCAGGTGATTTGGGGCTACACCATTGCCAATGATGTGACGGCGCGGGACTTGCAGAAGCGCAGCCCCGGTCCCTGGGCCATGGCCAAGGGCTTTGATAGCTTTTGTCCCTTGGGCCCTTGGATGGTGCGGGAGCTGAGTCCCTGTGCCAGGGTGCAGACGTTTATGAATGATGGGGAGGAGCCGGTCCAGAGCGCTACTGTGGACCAAATGGTCTATGGGCCTGCGGTGTTGGTGTCTTACATCAGTCGGGTGATGACGTTGCAGCCGGGGGATGTGATTTTGACGGGCACGCCGGAGGGGGTGGGGCCTGTGGCGGTGGGCGATCGCATCTCCATTGAGATTGAAGGGATTGGCCGCTTGAGCAATTCGGTGATGGCACATCCTGGCCTGGCAGAGGATGAGCAGCCCAGCGGGGAGTTGGACAATAAAAAAGCGGCTGGAGATTCCCAGCCGCTTGACTAACCCAATAGATTCAGTTGAGGGCTAACTGCTTAACCTTGGCAGTTGTCACTGCTGGCCCAATATTTGGGCCAGCCAATCCTCTGACTCGTCTAAGGCAATTGCATATAGACCATGTCAGACAGGGTGGGGATGTCAGGGTAGTGGCCTCGAATCACCTGAACGATGCCGTAAATGGATGCGGCCATCACACCAAAGAAGACAAAGTTGAAGAGGATCTCTACTAGAAACTCAGCAGCAGGTGCCACGGCCACCTGTAAACCAGGTGCGATGGTTAAGCCGATCAGGGGACCAATGACGCTGAAGAGCAACACCTTAATAATGGACAGGCAAATCATCAACATGATGGCCTGCAAGGTGTTGAAGCGGATGAAGTGGGGCAAGCTTTCGTTGCGCACTACCAAAATAAACAGTGCGAAGAAAATGATCAGACCCATTAGGGGAAAGGCGTTGTAGATCGCCATCACGGGCAAAAGCGGCAGGAGTAAGATCCCGCTAATCTGGGGAAACTGCTGGAAAAAGAAGGACCCGAATACCAGGGACTCCACCATGGGGAGGAGATAAGGCAGGGCTCCAAAGATTCGCTCTTGGGGCGTTGTGGCACCGCGCACGGTCATGCGTTTCGGGCTCCTCTAGTTAGGGAAGTGAATATCCCACCAGAATAGCGCAACTCTCTCTATCAAGTCCGGGCGCGGTGAGGGCTTGGAGTATGTGGCCCTAGGCCGCTTCGTTGGGCATATCCACGACACGGAAGCCCATGGGGCAGCATTGGGGCTTTTTCTGGGAAACGGGTGTACCTGGACCGCGACCACAAGTGACCTTTCCTTCATGGAAACGGGGCCGACCCTCTGTGCTGGCATACAGGCATTGGCGGCAAACTTGACCTGGGGACAGAACCTCTCGGTCAGTGAGTAGGACTAACATCTGTTTTCTCCCTGGGGCTCTCCCCTCGGAAATACGACGCGTAACTCTATTTAGCCCATTAGGTCCAAGCGAATTGGGATTCGGTCGAGGTGACTGAAGTCTGGGATCAAGACCTCATCACGATTAGGGCTCAATGCTTATATGGTAACGATTGTGCCGGGAGAAACAGTGTCGTCCATCACTTGCTGCAATGCTTCTCAATGTTGAGGTGAAGTAGGTACTTCTCATGTCGCCTATATTTGGTTGAGAAACGTAACGTTATAAGCGAGCTGAATCAATCTGCAGCTGAGCTGGATGGGGGATTGCCTGCGCTCATTGTGATTTCGAACCAGATCTTTGCTAGACAACTCAGCAATATGGATACCTAGGCCATGGTGCTGATTTAGAGTCATGGGAGTTGCTGGGTCAACGCCTGATGCTGACTGACTTGCCCTTGTTGGGCTGAGGTCGAGCGGTCTGCAGATACAGATGCTTTGATGGCGAGATATGAGTTCATACGCTATGGGTAGCGTTCGGCTTTTATTTTGACCCCCAGATATAAATGTTTTATAAGTATTAATGTCACGCGTTGACACGGCGCATTGACCAGCATTGTTTCTGCTTCAGTAGAGAAAGGACTC
This sequence comes from uncultured Pseudanabaenaceae cyanobacterium, assembly GCA_938002085.1. GTDB lineage: Bacteria > Cyanobacteriota > Cyanobacteriia > PCC-9006 > JAAUQQ01 > JAAUQQ01. The sequence goes on along the minus strand of CALLAT010000031.1, from coordinate 1,912 downwards.
CCTTCTCTACTGGGGCTTTCTCATTTCTTAAGTCTTACGTTCGTAAGATCGATCCCCTTCCGATTACCCGTTTAACTGTTCGCTATCCCTTCCGCTAATTCCCATGGTCCAACAACTCCGTCGCTCTGCTGCTCCTCGCTTGAGTTTCCCGGAAACCGCTCCCGCTGCGAATCCCGTTTTCTTTCGCACCTATAGCCGCCAAAAGCAGGAAGGGCGCGAGAGTTGGGATGAGATGTGCGATCGCACCGTCGCTGGCGTTGCCAAACTCGGCAAGCTGACCTCCCCTGAAGAAGCCCTAATCGCTCGCATGCAGCGCGAGGTCAAGGCGCTCACTTCTGGCCGCTGGCTCTGGATTGGTGGCACGGAGTGGATTGACCAGCAAAAGAATTTCTCTGGTGGCTACAACTGCACCTCCACCAACGTTACGGATTGGCGCGCCTTCGCCCTGATGATGGACCTGGCCATGATGGGTTGTGGTACCGGCGCCATGCTGGAGCCCAAGTACATCAGCCAGTTGCCTGCGGTACGCAACACCATCAGCCTCAAGGTCCAGGGTGACCTGGGTGCCACGCCTGCGCTGAAACGTCGGGAAGAGACTGAGGTTAACGTCACGGGCAATCAGATCTTCGTCAATGTGGGCGACAGCCGCCAGGGCTGGGTCAAGTCCTATGAGGCGGTGCTGGAGGCTTCTAGTGATGAGCGCTTCGATGGCGAAGTGGAAATCATCATCGACATGAGCGATGTGCGCCCGGCGGGGGAAATCCTCAAGGGCTTTGGTGGCATGGCTAATCCGGTGAAGCTGCCGGATATGTACAGCCGCGTGGCTCGCATTTTGAACAAGGCCAAGGGCCGTCAGCTGGATTCCATCGAATGCTGCCTGCTGATCGATGAAGCTGCGGTGACCATCGTGGCGGGCAACATTCGTCGCTCTGCTGGGATGCGTCAGTTTGATAGCAATGACGCAGTGGCTACGGGGGCCAAGGAAAACCTCTGGCGTCAGGATGCCGAGGGCAACTGGAGCATTGACCCTGAGCGCGATGCCTTGCGCATGGCGAACCACACTCGCGTTTTCCACCGCAAACCGACTAAGGAAGAGACCTTTGAGGCGGTGCAGAAGCAGTTCTTCTCTGGCGAGGGGGCGATTCAGTACGCGCCGGAGGCGATCGCCCGTGCCAGTGCCGATCTCCTAACTACCCAAGAACTCAAGTCCGAATTCCTGGGGATCTACAATGAGCTGGGCGCCGAGGAAGCCAAGGGCTGGCTCAAGCAGCACAAGCCTGAGATGAGCGATGAAGAGCTGGAGCATCGTTTCCAGCGCTATGGCCTCAACCCCTGCGGCGAGATCATTGGTGCCAACTTCCACTGCAACCTCTCGGAGGTTCACCTCAACCGCCTGGACCCTAAGAATCCTGAGGAACAGGATGATGCCTTCCGGGCTGGGGCGCTTTCTGTGGCGGCGTTGCTGAACCATGAGTTTATGGAGGAGCGTTATCGCAAGTCCCGTGAGCTGGACCCCATTGTGGGCGTTTCCTTTACGGGCTTCTTTGACTTCTGTGTTCATGCCTTTGGGACACCTTGGCTGAACTGGTGGGAGGAAGGTCGTCCTGAGACGGCGCAGGGTAAGGAGTTTAAAGCCCAGGAGGAAGCGTTCCTGAGCCGCTGGCGCAAGGTGGTCCATGAGACCATTTGGGACTATTGCGATCGCCACAACCTCCGTCGCCCCAACCGTTGCACGACGGTTCAGCCTGCGGGCACGAAGAGCCTGCTGACGGGGGCTAGCTCTGGCTGGCATCCTCCCAAGTCCCAGCGTTTCTTGCGTCGCATTACTTTCCGCAAGAATGACCCGGTGGCGATGGCTTGCATTGACTACGGTTATTCTGTGGTGCCGTCTCAGTCGGATAAGGATGAGAAG
>CALLAT010000030.1 GCA_938002085.1 uncultured Pseudanabaenaceae cyanobacterium | reverse complement strand
CGCCACAGGCCCAGAATCGCTGGATTTTGCAATTGCAGCGTGTACTGCGTCGCATTGGGATGGAAGGCAGGCTGCTGACTGCGCAGGGCCATAAGCTCTTTCAGAGCATTGAACACCCAAGCCTGATCCGAATCAGGATCCGCCAGAGCTTGCTCCAGTTGCTCACTATCCCACTGATGACGGTTGATACTGCGATTATGGCCCGTTTGCTCCACCTTGGCCTGATCATTGGGCGTCGCCAACAGGCTGTGGATATAAAACGCAGGCACCCCTTCCAGGGACATCATCACTGTCTGGGAACAGAGAAACCGCTGGCGTTGCCATTGGTCCGGCCCCTTGATCGTCCCCTGGAGCGCATCGAACAGGGAAATATTTAACTCATAGGGGGACTTGCTGCCGTCACTGCGGCTGCGGTAGCTGATGCGCCCGCCAAACTGCTCCATGGTTTTTACCAATGTGCCCAACTCCGAATCAGCCAACAGCCCCTCCGCCGGGCGCATGCCAATGCCATCATGGGAAGCCGTGAAGTTGAAGTAAGCACAGCCCTGGGGAGCCGGAGGCATACTCATCATCCAGGTTTTGATATGGCGAGCCTCACCCCGAATCAAGGCATTTAACAGCAGCGGCGGCAGGCTGAAGTTGTACACCATATGGGCTTCATTGCGATTGCCAAAGTAGCTGAGGTTTTCCCGATTGGGGACGTTGGTTTCCGTGATAATCACCGCCGTGGGATAGGTCAGGGCCAAGACCTCCCGAATCAATCGAATGGCGGCATGGGTCTCCGGCAAATGCATACAGGAAGTGCCCAGCTTTTTCCAAAGGAAGCCCACGGCATCCAGGCGAATCCAACGCACCCCGCGCTGACAGTAGCCCAGAACTATATCAACAAACTCCAGCAGCACCGCCGGATTTTCAAAATTCAGATCCACTTGATCCGCACTAAACGTCGTCCACACATGGCGTAGACCGGCATGGGTCTCCACAGGCGTCAGCAGCGGGCTACTGCGAGGACGCACCACAGTACTATGGTCCAAACTCGGATCGCCCTCAATAAAGTAGTTGCAACCCGGTGGAGTTCCTTCAATGAATTGTTGAAACCATTGGGATTGACTAGAGATGTGATTAACAACCAGATCACTCATCACCTCAAAGGATTGAGCAATGCGTTCAACATCTTGCCAATCCCCTAGATCAGGATTCACTTCGCGATAGTCAATGACAGAAAAACCATCATCGGAACTATAGGGAAAAAACGGCAAAAGATGGACTGTTTTCAGCAGTCCATCCAGATTGTCCGTGAGGAACTGAGCGAGGACTTGCAAGGGCTTCTGCTCAGGCTCCCCCTCCGCAGGCAAAATGCTGTCCCCATAGGTAATCATGACCAACGTCTGCTCATCCCAAGGCTCGACAACAGAGGGAATCGGGGTGAGATGCTGAACAGCAACATCACTAATTTTCTCAACCAACGCGGCCTGATCTTGCTGGGGGTAAAGCAACCGAAGCAATGGAGACAGGCGATCGCGGAGTTGTGCAGAGAAGTCAGCGACAGGTTGTTCAGTTGCGGTCATAGAATCCATGGGCAGAGCAGACAGCACCTCATTGTAAGACGCATGGGATACGCCCATTTGTGACCAATACTACGGTAATTCAATCTCTAGCTTGGGACAGATTATGTCTTCTAGAACACTAGAATTCTTCTTTTGACATATCTTTTTCCGAAATTTTGAGTGATCGTAACGGATACTACAAGTCAATTCGAAATCCTTTGTTAGCGTCAGAGATGCAAAGTTACCGCAATGGATTAGCCAATGGACTTTCAACAGGAATTCATCACAACCATTCATGACTTTGGTGCTGATTTAGACCAACTAGAAAAGCGGCTAGCGGCCTTAAGCGCGGACTGCCCCATGGCGCTGATTATCCCCTCCCTCTATGAAGAGCTTCAGCGGCCTGCCTTAACTCGAATTCGCGATCGCCTCCAGCATTGCTCCTACGTTAAAACCATCAATGTTTGCCTCTACGCCGAAACCGTTGAACAATACCGCCACGCCGTAGAATTCTTCAGCGAACTCCCCCAACAGGTCCGCGTCATTTGGACCAATGGCCCTCGCGTCACCCGCTTGCTGGAAGGGCTGGCTGAGAAAAACTTAAACTTGCTGAATTACAAGGGCAAGGGCTGGGCTGTGTGGCTGGGTCTAGGCGTTTCTTCTTTGGAAGCCCAGGCGATCGCCCTCCACGACGCCGATATCGTCACCTTTGAGCGAGATATGGTGGCCAAACTGTTCTACCCCATCGCCGAGAAGGAGTTTGGTATTGCCTACAACAAGGCTTACTACACCCGCCTCAGCCTAGAGGACCGCAGTATGAATGGACGCGTGGTGCGGCTTTTTGTCGCCCCAATCTTGCGCACCCTAGCCCATGTGCTCGGCCCCAACGCCTATCTCCGCTACATGCAGGCCTTCCGCTATCCCCTGGCCGGTGAGTTTGCCATGACTTCCGACCTGGCCTTGAACCTGCGGGTGCCCTGCGACTGGGGCCTAGAAGTGGGCTTGCTTGCAGAGGTCTATCGCAATGTGGCCCCCAAACGCATTTCCCAGGTCGATATGGGCTTCTTTGACCACAAGCACAAGGAAGTGGGCGAAGGGGTTGGGGATGGCCTGCAAAAAATGTGTACCGAAATTCTGTCCTCAATGTTGCGGACGCTGACGGAGATGGAGTCGGTGGTGGTCTCCGATGCCCATCAGATGGCCCTCAAAGTGAAGTTTAGACGGGATGCCCAGGATCTGATTCGTCAGTATTTTGTCGATGCAACCTGTAATGGCATTCCCTACGATCGCCACCGCGAAGAAACCACCATTGAGCAGTTCGAGAAGGTCATTCCTGCTGCCTTCGAACGCTATCTGGAGGAACCTGCAGGCTCCAGCATTCCAGATTGGACTCGCGCCTTAACGGTCATGCCAGACTTGCGGGAGCAATTAGTTGCTGTAGTGGATGCAGATATGGGAGAAGCAAAGCTAGAAGCCTCTGCTGCAAGGTCTCCAGCACTGGAAAAATTTGCTTCGATCAGCTGAAGGATGGTAGCAGCATCACATTTCATCCTTAATCTCTACATCGCTCAATTCCTCCACTTTCCAAGAAGAACAGTCACAAAATAAGTTGCCTTACGTTTGCCAACTCAATAGGAAACTTTTGGACAGATTCTCAAAGCCGGCAATCTGATACTTAGTTGATTCTGGTTCAAGTCAGAATCAACTAAGTATTCTCTACGACCTTATGAACAAGCTCACAAATTCTAATACAGGTTGCTAGAATACGAAATCAGCTGGCGTGATATCAGCGATATTCATATTAGCCAAGTTGATGATGTTCGAAGGATTAACTGCAAGTGTTAACCGAGCGGTAGAACCGACTTGCGTAGCAGAGAAATCCCCTGGGACTAAACCCGAACCAATCAGATTAATTTTATCAACTCCGTCTTCGAAATCAGTGATGAGATCAACACCAAAGATAGATTCTGTATAGCGGAATTGGTCTGCGCCGCTGCCACCTGTCAATGTATCATTATCTCCACGGCCCAGCAGTGTGTCATTACCACCTTTTCCATCCAGAATATCGTTACCAGCATTGCCTGTCAGCGTGTTCACACCAGACTTACCAGTGAGTACATCAGCAAAGGAAGAGCCATACAACCGTTCGATACTCACAAGAGTATCTCCTGTTGCATCACCACCAGAAGCTGTGCCAGCTGTTAAGTCAATATTAACTCCCGCTGATGAGCGATGATAATAGGCCCAATCAGAAGCCCCTCCTCCATCAAGAAAATCGCCTCCTGCTCCACCTTGCAAAATATCATTTCCATCTCTACCCGATAGAAAATCTGCTCCGCCAAAACCATAAAGACGATTATTGCTATTATCACCGAAAATTGTATCTCCATAGCTTTTGGAACCGAACACATTTTCAATGGAGGTCAGCATATCTCCAGCTGCATGACCACCTGATTGGGCAGAGACGGACAAATCAATATTGACAGCTGCATTAGAAGCTTCATAGCGGGCAGTGTCAATGCCAGAGCCACCGTTGATCATATCTCCCCCTCCATCTCCACTCAGTAGGTCATTTCCTCCCCCACCGTTGAGAGTATCGTTACCGCTCTTGCCAAATATCTTGTCGGTTCCAGTACCACCTATGAAATCGTTATTAGAATTGGTGCCAAGGAAAGTATTCTGACCATTTCCACCAATGACATTTTCAAAACTAATCACGGTATCAAAGGCATTAGAAGGGTTAAGTGGCCTCACCCTTTCATTGGGAAGATCGAACAGTAAACTGAAAGAAATATTGGTGTAATCCAACGTATCGGAGCCACTACCTCCGTGGAAAGTATCAGTTAAGCCAATACCAAAGTCGGAGACAATAGTATCATTGCCTCCATCACCGAAGATATCTTCACCAAAATTCAAAGACACTTCAGAAATGACATCGTCACCAGTCCAACCGTGGTTTACATCTGCAGAGGCTGAAAAGGTATCAGCTCCCACCGTACCAACCTTGTAGTCTTCTGGGGTATAAACCGGCAAAGTATTAGCATTATCGCGAACATCAAAAACCTTTGTTCGAATTTGAAATGGGTCATCCCACGCAACAATAAATCGACCGTCCTCAAGTCCAATTCCTTCAGGTGCTTGTCCCCCATTAGGAGCAGCTATAAATGTTGAGCCAACAGCACTACCCACAGAGTTATACCGTTGTCCTGCGATCTGACTAAAGCCAGTCACATCATTGTCATAAATAACGACAAACCCACCATCATCCAATGCAGCTAGAGACACCTCATTCTTATTATCGGTAGTCGCATTCCCGTTAACGGTAACCACAGAACCTTGGGCAATTCCGGCATTATTATAGCGTTGAAACTGGATATCTGTGTCGTTAGAGTCTGTGTTGGACCACGCAATAACAAACCCTCCTCCCTTTAATGCAACGACATCTACATCAAAGTCATCATCTCCATTCGTATTAGTATTCGCGACATAATCTTGGGAACCAAAATACCCAGCACCATTTGAAGCAACTCTTGCAAATGCGATGGCATTATCTGCGCCATGATAGCGGTTGACAACCACATAATCACCATTACTCAACGCAGCGATGGCATTCTCTTCAGTTACAGTTATGTCAACACCATTTACAATCGCATCATGAACGGGACCGATAGTACCAGCCACTGGATCAACCAGCCTAGTATAGGTAACAAAATTGCTAATGCTTGAGCGGTTATAAGACACAAGGTACTTACCATCGATACCAGTCGCAACAGATGGGTTGTAGAGTGTATCAGTACCAGGATCACTCAAAATCGTGCGAGTATTAGAAGATGTACCAGTGGCATTCCATTCCGTCGCCCGAATGCTGGTGCCATCCGAATTTGTATCTTCGTAAACAGCAACAAACCCACCATCATCTAAAGCAGCTAACTCAATGTCTTGTTCATCATCAATAGAGTAAAGTCCATTTAATCGAAACGGGCTCCCAATGGCATTACGCAACGGGTCATATAGCTGACCAATCACGTCATATCCATTAGCTGAATCATAATTGTTTCCATTATCTTCCCAAGCAACCAACAAATTTCCATTGGCTAATTGAACAATTTTAGGTTCATTTTGAGTACCACTGCTAAGTGGATTTGCAACAGCTTCGCCACGCCACTGCTCTGGAGTAAAAGGCATTCTCGTAAATCTCCTTTAGCGATTTTAGATTCAACAGGAAAAGGGCAAAACCAACAGTAAGATCCATCAAATTTTCCACAAAAAGCGGAATACTTACTTGATGCTTCAAAAGCAAGAGAAAGGATTGGAAGTAGTCATCCCAATCGTAATAGAAGAATCCAACCGAAAATATCAGGCTAAAACACAACCCTATAGATGGGTAAGACAAAACGCTATCAACCTAGTTCAGCATTTTGGAAACAAGAATATCGTCGTTTCACCTTGTACAAAATCAGAATATATTGCAATTACTTAATCCTTAAAATTTAAGAACCAAGTTTATTTTTTCATGCTTTCTGATCAAACAGAACGAAAATAAAGAGCTGTGGTGATCAGCACAAAATTCTAGAGATGAAACAAGAATGTTTTCACTTCCAGAGTTGCAACAATACTCAAACTGCTACATGTCTGACTAGACTAACGAGTTTCTAGAAAGCTGCTTAGGTAGAACGATACCATTAAATGTTTACCAAGCAGAATTGGAAAGCAGGTATTAATACTTATTAACATTGTATGCTTATCTAGCGTCATGGTACCAAAAAGAAGACAGCGCGCATGCCCTACTTATAGTGGTCACTTATTTAAGATCAGCGATGACTTCAACAGCTCCCTCCGTCAACTCGCTCACTTATGAAAGCTCTATAACCTCTACTACACAGGCTGTCACCTACCCACAACCGAAAATATTCCCGAGCGAGCCAACAGACCCAAATATATCCAGAAAATGCTGACATTTGTCAACCAAACATTGCTCCAGTAACTTTAAACCAGCCCAAGGCTTGGGGCCTTCGCAAGCCTGCACATGACCTGTAAGGGCGAGTTTCTCAGCTTTCCTGCAAGAACAATGAGCAAAGCGGAGCTTGAAGCAGCTACCTCCAAACGAACAGATGTTTTAACAACTATTTTGGTTAGCTTCTCTGGGCTATAGCCATGTTTGGCAGTCAAGCCTTTACGTAGTGGCTTACAACACTATCAATAGTGAGGGACATCACCATAAAAGTCGCAATATAGGTCAGTCCGCCATAGCATTTGTCTAGCGGGAAACTCTCCTAGAAAAGCAGCACTACGCAGTTAGAGCAATATTGCCAATATGACCTTATAGATTTTGTGTGGCCTCGACGGAAGTAATTATGTGGAGCTATTAACGAAACCTGTTTGCTTCATCACGGCCAAACATACAGTTCTGGGAACTTGGGATGTTTGGCTCTGTCTGGTGGCCATCACAAATGTCCTCAAACATTACACGCCCCAAAATACTGATTGAAGTGGATGGGCGATCTATAGCCTACAGAATGGCCTCAACAGCCAGCTTATAACGAGGTCTTGATCTTACCGGGAGATCCTAGTAGTGATTCCTCTTGAGTCAGCTCTGGAGGGCATACCCACGGGCGTATAAATATTGGGCTAGTAATGGATAAATACAGATTATGGAGTTGCTATCCCTAGGTATTTACTCTTTTACGCCCTCGTCAAATCCTATTTCCTCCAAACCTGAATATAGCGAGACAGCCTCTAGCCTAGAGGCTAAGCAGACTAAGACAAAACTTGATGACGAGCAATCTACGCTCCTAAGCAGCTTTAGAAAGTCCACTGGTCGGCGATCGCTCATCCTCAATCACTGACGGAGCAAAGCCCTGCTGCTCTGCCAACAAACGTTCGATCTCCTTCGCTGGCGCAGGCTTAGCAAAATAATACCCCTGCATCTGCTGACAGCCCATCTGCGTCAGCACCTGCTGCTGCGCCTCCGTCTCCACCCCCTCCGCAACCAGATCTAACCCCAAGGTATGGGCCATCGCCACGATCGCCCGCACAATCCCCCCACTCTCTGCCGTCCCCTGCTCCAAAGGCTTCACAAAGGAGCGATCGATCTTCAACGTATGAATCGGAAAGTTTTGCAAATAAGCCAAAGACGAATAGCCCGTCCCAAAATCATCAATACTCACCTGAATCCCCAACTCCGCCAACTGCCCCAGCGCTAACTGCATCAGCTCTTGATGGCTCATCAACGTCCGCTCTGTCAACTCCAGCCCTAAGCAGCGAGGCGATAGCCCCACTTCAGCCAGCAATTCCTGTAGTGACTCCACCCACCTGGCCTGCAGAAACTGCTGACAGGGCACATTCACATGCATCACCAACGCCTCACCCAGATCAAAAGCAACCTGCCAAGCTCGCATCTGCTGACAAGCCTCTCGCAACACCCACTCCGTCAGAGGCAAAATCAACCCTGTCTCTTCCGCAACCGGAATGAATTCACCAGGAGACATCATGGACTGACTGCGAGGATTCCACCATCGCAACAACGCCTCAAAGCCTGAGACCTGCCCTGACCAACCATCAATAATCGGCTGATAATGTAGCGACAACTGTTTCTGTTGAATCGCGTGGCGCAGATCCGTTTCTAGCTGAAGTCGCTGCGTCATCTCCCGATACATGGTGGTGTCAAAAATTGCGTACTTACCCTTGCCCTGAGACTTCGCTCGATACAGCGCCGTATCAGCACTGCGCAACAAGTCCTGGACCGTATGATTCTCCTGGCTGAGTTGTTGCCGAGTGACAATACCCACACTCGTTCCAATAAAGACATCGCGCTGATCTAGCGAAAACGGTTTTTTCAACTGCTCAATCACCCGCTCCGCAGTCGCCACCCCATGGGCAGACATCAGCTTTCCCGGCTGGGGGGCTAGCAACAACACAAATTCATCCCCGCCAAAGCGAGCCACCACATCGCCCGCAGACAGGCTCTGGCGAAGGCGGTGAGCCACAGCCTGGAGTAAGCGATCGCCCACGCCATGACCCAAACTATCATTGACTAATTTGAAATAATCCAAGTCCAGAAACAGCAACGCCAAGGGGAGTTGAGCTTCAAGCCTCTCTTCTAGCAACGCCTCCAAAGCGTAGCGATTCGGCAAGCCCGTCAAAGCATCATGAGTCGCCGAATGGCTCAGCCGCCTAAAGGCAGTTTGCAATTGCTCCGCCATGCGCTGAAATGAGCTCGAGAGTAATCCCAGTTCCTTAAAGCGATAGATTTGCTGATCGAGCAGGGCCGTAGGTTGAAACACACGGGCATGCAACGCTAGAGACTTAGGCTCCAAAGCGGCTTGCTCCGCAATCATTTCCGCAGCTTCGCTCAACCGCTTAATCGGCCGGGTAATCCAGTGAGAGGTATAGATGCCCAAGCTAGTCGCCACCAGCAGAGCCACCCCACACAACAGCCAGGTCCGGCGAGCATTAGCCTGAATCTGGGCCATAAAGTCAGCTTCTGGCATGACCACCACCACCACCCAATCCAATCCCAAGGCATCCTGCCAGGGGCTCACCTGAACAAACTGCCGCTCCCCTGCATGGAGAAATTCCAATTGCTGGGGCCCCTCAATTGCCCCCAGGGAAGCAAAACGCCCTTCCAAAAACTGAGCCGTTGCCTGAATTAAAGGATCACGGCTATCACGGGCAGGAAGCCGCTGGGGTAGCCCCTCTTCCACCACAAAAGGCTGCTCTGCCACAGAACTGCCAATCAACAGACCACTGGGCTCAACAATAAAAGTTTTACCCGATGAACTCACCTCTAATCCCTTCAAGAAACTGGAGATATTAGCCAATTGCTGTTCAGCTGCCAATGCCCCCAGCAAGGCTCGTTTCCCCTGGGCATCTGGCTGACTATAGAGCGGCTGACTCAACGCAATAGACAGGTTATAGGGCTCTACTAGCCAGTTGTATACCGGACTCCAAGTCCGCTTATTCTGTTTAATCGCCTCTTGATACCAACCTTCTTCCGTCGCGAGGAATGGCCCCAGGTTGAGCGCGGTGGAACTGGGCTGTCCCAAATCATCAATTAAGCGAGAGTAGAGTGTCCCGCCCAACTCAGGCGTGGCTTGGACAACTTCATCCACCGTCAAGCGCTCATCACCAAAGAAATGGCCCACGGAGAGAAATTCACCCGTCTCAAATCCGACCAGTAGATAACCAATCTTCCGAGGCTTCATCTCATGCCAAAATGCGAGGCGCAGTTGCTCCCGATCCTGCAAGTCCACCAGACCCACATCAAAGGCAGTCTCTTGGCTATCCACAAGAGAATGGGGAACATCTAAATAACTATCGAGGTGATCATGAATATGCTCGCTGACTTCTTCCCGCAGCTGTCCAGCCAGATCCTGTACCGCCGCCTCACCATTGCGCCAGGACCAGTAGCCAGTCAGACCCACTGCTGCAGAGATTTGCAGCACAAAAGGAACGACGAGAAGCAACCGCAAGGAAATGGGCTTCAAACGAAAAACCAAAGAAGCAAGCGACGACCTCTCTACTATTCCCGAATCAGACCGGGGAATTGAGCTAAAGCAGATGCATCCCCCCAAGAGTCAACCCAGCCCAAATGACCTTATGCCAAGGTTTATAGACCATTCCCAATCAAAATAAATGGAGCCCAATAGTAAGGATGGCTCAAGGCAGTCGAAACCGTTTCCGCACCGTTTTCACTGGGGTCTGGGGCCACAAAGCGAAATTGTCCCCGCTCTCCCCCATCTTCTCTCTCCAAGTTTCCATGAATCATCGAAAGCTGGGCCTGGCGCAATGCCTTCGCCTTGGAAATACGCTGACGATTCAGTTGCTGATAGAACGTTTCCATCAGCTGCTGGGTGCCACCATCGTTAACCTGCCACAGGGAGGCGATCGCGGCTCTAGCCCCTGTCCGCTGAATTTGATAGCCCAAGCCTAGGATCTCCGTTCCATCTCCCAAAGCCTCACCCAAGGCAGTTTCGCAGGCACTGAGCACTACAAGATCCACATTGGGCAAGGACCAAGTCTCAATCTCCCGCAGGGTCACAGGGTCACCGTTGCCAAAGACGATAAACGAATCCTCTGGCTTACCACTCACCAAAGTGGCATGGGTCGCCAAATGCACAATGTTATAGTCATCCATCGCGGGGACCAAGGCTTCCGGCGTGAAGGCCTGATCGCGAAAGACATCTGTACTGGGCATCAGCTCGGCCAAGGCCTCAACCTCAAGCCCTGCAAAGGGCAAACCGCTAAAGGCCAGATTGCGCTGGCCCACATCAAAGCGATAACTGCCCTCCACAAAGGCAGCAGCCAGAATGCTGGGATTACGCTGGGGCTGACGACTTAAATCCGTGAGAGAGCGAGCCGTGATGTGATTAACCTCGAAGCGTTCGACCAGCCATTGATCACCATCATGGATCGCCGCCAGGGGCATGTAGCGCAACGCCCCATCCGGAGCATAAATCAGGGTACTGGCTCCAGCAGCCGTGAGGTCTGCTTCTAGCGGTTGCACCAGCCATTCATACAGTTTCTGACCAAGCTTTTGAGGCTTTTTACTAGGATCAAGCAGAGTCCGGCGAAATTGCTGGATCGTCGTCTCCAGCTCCTGCTGGGTCACATCGACGGTGTAGCGCAGGGGCGGTGCATCGGCAGTGGTAAGGATCAGCTCTAGGCGATCCGGCAGCACGAGGGGATAGAGCAAGACTGCCCCATCCAGCTGGCGCAGGTTGTCCCGCAGGCTATTGAGGTCGTCCAAGTTGAGATTTTGCTGGCGGTTGGTACGACTCAGCTCATTCACATGGGCAGTCACTTCTGGGCTACGCGTAAAGGCATTGAACTGCTGGGACAGGTTTTTTTGTTGTTCTACCAACGCTTTGATGCGGGATTCCTGTGCTGACGATCGCCGCTCCTTGTCCACTGCTCGCAATTGAATCAGCTCCTGCCCCATGGCAACGGCCTGACGCTGAAGCTCACTATAGTTGCCCAGAATTCCCTCTTCCGGTTCTAGAGTTCTGACCGTCTGCTCGGCCTGGGCAGCCCCCATCACCTGGCCCTGACGGGTTTGGGGATTAGCAGCTTCGACGTTCTGCAGATACTCATCCAGCTCCTGCACATGCATCAGGTCCAGCACCTGCTGGGCTTCTAACACACGGTCTTGTTGCAGCAGCAAATCTGCTAGGGGACGATAAATATCCTGGGCAAAGGTGTCTACCAACGTCGCTTGGAGATTCGGGCTCTGGAGGCCCAGCTTCAGCCCCAGCTTTTCGACTTGTCGCAGATCGGCTCGTACCGCTTCGACGAGGTTGAGGGAGCGCTTATAGAAGGCGATCGCAACGAATGGATCGCCCTGCTCCTGCTTTCCCAAGCGCGCAGCAATCCGGCTCAGGGTATAAGCTTCCAGGCGACGATGGCCTTTTTGGCGATAGAGGGCGGCTTCCTGATGCAGCTCATCTAGGGTTTGAGCTGCAGGCTGAGTAGCCACATACAGCGGAGCCGCCGCATCTGCCACAGCTCCCGCCGGTCGCTCAGGAGACAAGGCCGAACTAGGCCAAGGTGAGTCATAGAGCCAATCTGTTGCAGTCGCAAAGGCTCGCTGGTCATTGCACACAGCTGGCACCAACACGGGCAGCAGCAACATAACCACCCAAGGCTTGAACTTGCAAAGCTTAAATTCCATGACACCCCCAGCTCGGCAGCAACTCACTCGCCATGATCCTCGACCCCAGGTTGTTAATGCTCACCTCGGACCTGAGCTTAGTAATCCCAGTGGGTCTAGCGCTAAGAACAGTCTTGCCTAGTCGACTAGCTTGCCGGGGAGAGCCCCCGAGGTAGAACTCGCAGTACAGCCACCGCCAGAAAAAGCACAGCTGCGGGCAGGTTGTAGAACAGCAAATGCTGGGCAACGATGGAAAGAACAAAGGCTAGGGTAAAAATCAACCAGATATACCAGCTCCCCAGTTCAAAAATCAGCGCTTTAGTCTTAGCACTGGGGAACCTGCTCCCAGGCGAATAAAAAATACGACTCCGGGAACGCTGCACTAATAACCACTCTGGTCGAATCAACGCAAACACTGCAAACAGCGTCAGAATAATCCAGAGAGGAATCGTCACGAGCCATACGGGCAAGGAACAGGTTTGCCCGAGTTTGTAATACAACCCAATCTGGCCTAAATGAATTAAATGGGAGATTCCCGCAATGACCCATAGATCTCGCTGATGCTGCTGAAGCCAATCTCCACCGCGCCCAATCAAGCCTAGGTGCTGGAGCGGTGCCAGGGCAAAGACCAGCCAAAACGACAAAGCCGTGGTCAAAGAACTGACTCGCAAGGCCAGCGCAATCGAGGCCTCATCTAAGCCATTGGATAGCACCAGGGCAGAGAGAAGCAGCAAGAAGCCACCGGATAGAACGACCAAGCTCCGATGCAAGGGGGGATAGTCTGTCATGGGATAAATGAAACCTCTTGGATAGATCGGCCCTGCCCCTTAAGCAGAACAATAATTAGGCATTAGACGGATGGAGCAAAAGCTTTCACCCAGCAATCTGGGTATCGCTATTTTGGCAAACAATGAACAAATGTCATGTAACATCTCTCACTAATCCCAGAATAGCTAAGGGTTACACGGGATGATTAGATGAGCGAGGCCAAAGCGGCATGAGCCCTAGGGTCAACAGGCCTGCTCCGCCCAGAAGCAGCAGCAAGAGAAAAGCAAGCTTACCCGTTGGATAGCTCCCGGTGCCTGCAATTGCGGAGTTGCTGGGCTCCTGAGCATCGTAAATGACAGTCAAAGGAAGATTGCTCAAACCAAGCTGGCGGTAGTCCTCTTCAGAGAGGGTCTGACGACCTTGAAAAAAGCGCTGACCTGGGGGTAAAGCTGAACCCTCGACCGGCCCATTGCCCTCAACCGAGCTTTCTTCTGAGGTGCTGGTTCGGAAGCGACCGTCAGAGGTTGGGTTCCAGAATTGGTCTTGGAGCATGGCCTGAATTTCTGCTGCGGAAGTGCTTGAGCCCAAAGCGGAGCCCCCAACAACGGCCTCAGCAGGCTCAGTCGCCATGGCTGCAGTCCCAGTCTCCAGCGAAGCCGACTCAGCAACAGTGGCTTCAGTCTGGGTTGCACGGTGGGGCAATAATTCTGAGGGCGCTGGCTTGCCAAGGGATGGGTTGTAGCCAGGCGTAGGCGCCACAAACTCGTAGCTGACTTTGTAGCTTGAAGTTTTGCCTGAGGCGGTGGCGATCGCCGCTTGAGTCGTCAACAGCTGCGCCGTGGTCCGCTGTCCTTCAGTCTGCAACCTATCCCAGCGCTGCCACTGCTCCAAGGCAGGCCCCAAATTCTTGGCACCCATCACGCTCAACGCAATCCCACCCAGGACAGGCCTGAGATAAATTCTGGGCCGTCGAGCCGGTGTGGATGGAGACACTTGCTGGGGCTGAGGGACTGGAGACTGCATACACCTTTAATCCATGGAAAATCGCTAGGAAGTCGCTGAGTTGGGAAACTCCGTAAATAGACGGAACATTCCATTGAGCCCTACAAATTCAGTCGCAAAATTCCGGATTTTCTTTCCTCAAATTTCTTCCTCTGCCCTGTTCTCTCGCAATCCCTGCTCAACACCAAACCCTCAAGCCAGATAAGCATTTCAGCTCTCAACACCAGCTTGCAGACTCAGCCAATAGACTTACTCCCATTCCAGAGAGAAATTAACCAACCCAGGTTGGTTCCCCACGAAACCGACAGATATGAATCTCAACCCTTCGGGCAATCTAAGCCCATGTCATGCATTTTAACTTTGCAATGCTGGCACTGAGTCCTGTGTGTGTCATCTGCCTTAACCATGATTCTCAGCTCTCTGGATAAAGACTGGTTGCGCCTAGCCCGTCGGCAAAAGCTTCGCACCATCGTCATCGTTCCCTTCGTCCTACAAATTGTGGGAGCTGTGGGACTGGTCAGCTATCTCTCCTTCCGCAACGGTCAGCGGGCCGTGGAAGACCTTGCCAATCAGCTCACCACGGAAGTCGATGCCCGCATTGCCGACCACCTCGATACGTATCTTCCCGCTCCCAATCAAGTCAACCAACTCAACCAAGCTGCGATCGAGCTAGGTCACTTAGATGTTGCTGACCTGAGCACGATGGAACAGCATTTTGAACGGCAAAGCCAGGTCTTCGGATTAATCAGCTACATCCAGTTTGGGGGGGTGGATGGTGAATTTGTCGGCCTTGCTGTCAATGACGATGGCAGCCGCAACTATCAAGTCACCGAAACAACTGGCGAGCTGCGCACCTACAGCATTAACGCTGATGGCAGCCGAGGCGAACTGTTAAAAACAGCACCGGACTTTGACCCTCGCGATCGCCCCTGGTATACCGTCCCCGAAGCAGCCAACCAGCCCGCCTGGACCGATATCTATGCCTGGGTTGACCCACCGACCCTGGCCATCACCCTAGGTCAACCCCACTACAACAGCAATGGCGATTTCCAAGGGATTTTAGCTACCGACCTAACCCTGGCTCAGATCAGCGACTTCCTCCGCAGCCTGAGCATTGGCAAAACAGGCCAAACCTTCATTTTTGAGCGATCAGGCCGCATGATTGCCACCTCATCCCAAGAAGAGGAACCCTTTAGAAGTACAGAGGAGGGACCCATTCAGCTCTCCATGTCTGAGAGCCAGGACAGCCTCACCCGCGCAACGATCGCGTTCCTTAACCAGCAGCAATCAGGCAACCTAGGGCAAATTGACATCGCCGAACAGCACAGCTTAGAAATTGAGGGACGCACCCATTTTCTCCATGTCAGCCCCTTGAATGACGCCTATGGCCTGGACTGGCTCACGGTGGTCGTCGTCCCGGAAGCAGACTTTATGGAGCAGATTATCGCCAACAATCGCACCACGGCCTTCCTCTGTCTCGCCTCATTACTCCTGGCCACAGGCGCTGGCATCCTCACAGCTCGCTGGGTCACTCAGCCGATTCTGTTGCTCAATGAAGCGGCTAAAAACATCACAGCGGGCAACTATGACGAAACGCCAGAGCTAGATCGCAGAGACGAGCTAGGCGGCCTCGGTCGGTCATTTAAGATCATGGCTCTCCAGCTCAAGACCTCCTTCCAAAAGCTGCAAAGCGTCAACACAGCCTTGGCGGAGAGCCAAGCCGAACTCGCAGAGACCAATCGCAGTCTAGAATTGCAGGTACAACAGAGAACGGAGAAGTTGCTCCAATCCGAAAAGCTGGCCGCCCTGGGCCAACTCACCGCGGGCATTGCCCATGAGATCAACACCCCCCTAGGCGCCATTCAAGCTTCTAGCAATAACATTGCCAGTTCCCTAGAAGCATCCATGGCAAGCCTGCCCCTCTTGCTGCGACAACTTCCAGAAGAGCAGCTCCCGGCTTTTCTAGACTTACTGGCTGCCAGCCAAGAGCAGCGAGCATTGATGTCTTCTCGAGAAGCACGGGCGCTCAGAAAAGCTTGGCAAAAGCAACTCGACAGCCAAGGACTGGAAAATACAAGGCTCCTAGCAGAATCCCTCAGTGCCATGGGTGTGGCTGTAGAGCCCGATAAATTTTCAGTGCTGCTCCAGGCCAGCAACAACCAGGAAATTCTCGAGGTGGCCTACGGGTTATCGGTGATTAGCAACGGCACCACTAATATCCAACTGGCCGTGGCAAGGGCTGCCAAGATTGTCTTTGCTTTGAAGAGCTACACCCGCCAAGATCACAAGGAGCAGCTCGTGCTCGCTTCCATTCCTGAAACCCTGGAGACTGTGCTAACGCTCTACCAGAATCAACTCAAACACAACGTTGAGATTTCACGACAGTACAGCAACTTACCCCAGATCTATTGCTACCCGGAGCCCCTGGCCCAGGTGTGGACAAACTTGATTTATAACGCCCTGCAGGCCATGGATTACCAAGGTAGCTTGGACCTGAGGATAGAAGAACGCGATCGCCATATCGTCGTCTCCGTCACCGACTCCGGTAGCGGCATACCCCCCGAAATCCAGCCAAAGATCTTTGATCCCTTTTTCACCACCAAGGGGGCAGGCGAAGGGAGCGGCCTGGGCCTGGACATCGTTAACAAGATTGTCCAGAACCACCAAGGTCGCATTGAGGTAGAGAGCCAGCCGGGCTGCACCACCTTTCACGTGTGGCTCTCCACCGATCTAAGCCCAGAAACGAACCAGACCAAGCTCAATGCGGCTACCCTCCCAGCCCCCAAGCATGCAGCCGAATTCAATGCCAGCCAGGTGAGCTCTGCAGCTGTCTAATCTTGAAAGCGCTTCAGCATTAAAGTCCGCTGAACTTGTCAATAAACACTGACGAACAAACTCGCTATGGCCCGCCAAGATGCTTCCAAGGCAGGAGAAATTTCCTAGGCTAGATTTTCAACGAACCGGCTATCCAACAACAGGGGTAAGTCGGGGACTTTCTCGATCAAACCCACATCCGTCATAAAATCTGCCATCACCCTGGCTGCATAAGGCATGTAACTCATGCCCTGTCCCTTCCTAAAGGCCTGCAAATTATCCTGTAAATTGGATAGCTTCAGCCCCACTGTGAGTTGGTGCAGTTCTGCCAGTTCCAGACCAGCCCGTCGTGCCATAATCACATCTGCTCGCCGGGGGTGTTCTTCAATGAATGCCAAGGTATCCATCCAGGTTTTGACCATGGCTTGAATATCGCCTGGACGTTGCTCCACTGCATTCTGCGTCATCACCAATAGGTCAGGAATGGCACCGGGATAGGCCGCAGAACTGATAATTTCTTGACTCCCAGGTCTTTCTAAAGCTTGCATCCAGTAGGGCGAATAGGTCCCGATCGCATCCGCAGTACCGGTCGCAAAGTCAGTCACAGCCGTCCTGATTTCAGTCGAAACAATCTCCACATCTGCACGACTCATCCCCGCATCTTCTAGGGCAAGGGTCAGGAGAAAGTCAGTGACCGTGCCCTCTTCCACCAGGACCTGCTTCCCCTGCAGATCGCGGATTCGATCAATGCCTTCGGTCGCAATAATTTTGTCATCGCCGGAGGAGCAATTATTCACTAAAACGCCCACTTCCCCTGCCGCAGCTTGCGCTGCGAAAGCGATGGTGTCATTGAGGGTTTGACTGTTGCCATCCAACTCCCCTGTAGCCAGCGCCTCCATGGAGTCTGAGTAGCTCTCAAACCAGCGTAAATCGACATTGAGGCCATTGGCAGCAAACAGACCTTCTGCTTCCGCAACTGCCCAAGGCCAATACCCTGGCTCATTGCTATAGCCAATGGTTAAAACTTCTCCAGTGGGCGCTGGCGGAAAAGCTTGTTTGATTGTTGACGCAACTTTCTCATCCAGAGAAAAGGATGCCCCCCAAACCACTAGCCAAGCGGTCCCAAGGAAAGCAATCAGAAGCAGCAGTAGGTTGGGAAATTTCATGATCTTCCATCGCTTCGGCGGATGCTAATGGCAGTATGCCCAGCACCAACTTAAGCATGTGGTCGAGCATACAAACCAACCTACAAAGAGGAGGTATGCACTCTGTGAGCCAATCGTCCCCGGCCTAGCATGTCCCTAAGTGCCAGCATTTATACGGGGTTTGCAGGGGTTCGCAACCCATTAAGCGCCTCACAGAAAAGTATGAGCAGCCTCGTGCTCGCACTAATGAGATTGAGAATGGGGCTCCTCACAACCCCACACCGTTCATATTGCAGCGCAATAAAAAGAGCCCTCCGTTCTGGAGGGCTCAATGGCTTCTAGAAGCCCAGAACTAATTAGATGCTGTCACAACGAATATTAGCGCTTAGGACTTTAGATGTTTGGCCAAAAATGCCGTTGTCTTTTCCCAGGCATCTGTCGCCGCCGCCGCGTTGTAGCGCTGCCCCGAAGGATTGGCAAAAGCATGGTCTGCGTCATCGTAGATATAAATCTCTGGGGACTGGCCCAACTCATTCAAGGTGGCCTCAAAAGCCTTGACATCTTCCACCGGAATTCCCTTATCCAGTCCGCCAAAGAAACCAGCGATGGGGGTGATCAGGGGGGATAGTACCCGAGGATCACTCTCTAGCTGTCCGTAATAGATCACTAGGGCATCTAATTCGTCAGGAATAAAGATGCCGGTATTCAAGGACCAGGCCCCGCCAAAGCACCAACCAATGGACCCCACCGCAGTCGCACCCAGCTGATCTACCAGATAATCATAGGCTTGGAGCAGATTCTCCTTGGCTGGGGCGGGCTGTCCCATCACCCCCTGCATGAGTTGCTTCGCTTGATCGGGCTTCTCCGCCACCGCACCGCCATAGAAATCCACAGCCAGGACGCTGTAGCCCTCCCCCGCTAGACGCTCAGCCACAGCTTTGATGTTGTCATTGAGGCCCCACCATTCATGGATGGCAATAATACCTGGCAGGGACTCGCCACGCTCCACGGCACTGGCCGGCTGAGCCAAAAAGCCCGTCACCATTGAGCCATCAACAGTTGCGTAATCAACTGACTTAGAGACCACAGCCTGGGTTGGAGGAGCTAAGGCCACTTCGGTCGCGACAGGCTTATCGCCCTGGTGCTCCTGGGCCATGCGATCGCTAAATTCATCGCCACTCTGCTCAACAGTGGCATTGCAGGCCTGAAGGGCGATCGCCAAGCCCAACGCGAGGGCAAATAAACCGGAAAACCAAGGCCTTAAACGGCGAATGAGGGCTTGAATCACAGTGGAAACACTCCGAAATCACAACAGAAAGGGCAATGCGAAAGATCGGCCCAAACAAGCTGGCCATTTCCAGCTAATGCGAGGTTCCCACGACCGAACCAGCCCGCAGATTACGATTTTCTAAGCGCTCCAGCCCTTCTTACAATCCCAGCCGCCGCCCCAACCCATCCTGCAGGCCTCCACTCACAGCGATACAATATTTCTTAACATTCACATCCCGCTGGACCACCGTTCCCATGCTGACCCGCCTGAAATCAATAATGCTGGCCCTCAGCATGAGCTTGGCCCTATGGCTTGGTTTGCCCGGCATCACCGCCCCTGCCCATGCCGCAGAAGCCGCTTCTCCAGAGCTGAAAGCACTCTATGCCGATCTAGATGAGCTTTATCAAAAGGCCTTTATTGCCACGGACAAAGGCGATTTTGTCACGGCAGAAGGGCTGTGGGGCAAGGCCATTGAGCGTATGCCCAAAAACCCAGCCACCTGGAGCAATCGAGGCAATGCGCGGGTGAGCCAGTTCAAGCTGGAAGAAGCGATCGCCGACTTCGATCAAGCAGTCGAACTCGCGCCTGACCAACCCGGTCCCTATGTGAACCGAGGCACTGCCTGGGAAGGCTTGAAGAAATGGGATAAGGCGATCGCCGATTACAACAAGGGCATCGAGCTGGACCCCGAAGATCCCGTCGCCTTTAACAATCGCGGCAACGCAGAAGGCGGCCAGGGCAACTGGGAAGCAGCCCGAGATGACTTCTACCACTCTGCTGAACTAGCCCGGGGCTTTGCCTTGCCCAACATGAACTACGCCCTGACGCTCTATCAATTGGGCGACAAGGCCGAAGGCACCCGAAAAATCCGCAACCTCGTGCGCCGCTACTCCCAGGCGGCGGATCCTCGCGCTGCTCTAACGGCGGTGCTATGGGACCAGGGTCTCGCGGGTGAAGCCGAAAGCAACTGGGCCGCTGCCGAAAACCTGGACAGTCGCTACAAGGATGTGGCCTGGGTGCGAGACATTCGCCGCTGGCCCCCCGCTCTGGTAGATGCGTTAGATCGCTTTCTACGCCTAGACTCTAAGGTCTCAAGCTAGGGAACATTCAGAGGCAACTCATAGCCATAGGAAACTCATAGCGCTGACAGGGTAGCGAGTACTCTATCAGCGCTTGTCTTTAAATGGAGTGAAGTCATGAAGGCCATCTAACTGAGGCCAGACCCATGAGCTTCTCCCTGACTTCACCCCCTTAGTCCAGGCTTGAGGCTAACGATGCACATCCAGATTTCAATCAAATCTGGGAGCCAACCGCTAGATCACAACCACATCCTGGGCCTGCAAATTCGGGGCCCCCGAGAGCGTCGCCACCTGAACGCGCTCCAAGAAAGTCACCGGAGAACCAGGACCGCGTACGGGCTCATTGGGCTTATAAAACAAGGCTCCATTAGACGAGTTGTAAATTAACTTCGTGGCCTCTGTAATTTCATCTTGCCCCTCAACCGCAAATTGCTCAGCACCGATGGTACCCAGGGCAAGATCCCCAAAGCCAGTGCCGTCAAAGTTATCGGCCTGGCGCAGTTGAATTTGATCGCCACGCTCGAAATCGGTAATCGTATCGGCAGAACCGCCAGCTAGCCTAAAGACCACCACATCGGGGCCCGAGCGGATGAACTGAGTGACCTCAGTGAGAACAAACTTGTCACGGCCCCGACCCCCAGTGAGAGTATCGTTACGGCTCCCACCGATAAGGGTATCGTCGCCCCCGCCGCCCAAAAGGACATCATCGTCGCCGCCCCCCTCTAAACGGTTCGCTGCACCATTGCCCGTAATGAGATCTTCCCCAGCAGAGCCGACCACATTAACAAAGCGGCGCAGCTGAACCGTCTTAGGTGTCACAGCCTGGAGGAATTGCTCCCCCGGAAGACTGCTGCCCACGGATTGATCCTCCCCCAATTTAAGCTTGCCCTCGGCCAGGTTGACCGTGACTGAAGGCGCTTGCAAAAAGCCTCGAAAACCACCACGCCCACCATCAACAATTTGCCGAGCCGAAAAGTCCACCGTGTTGGCCTGATGGGCTACACCATTGACTTGCTCAATGCTAGTGAGGGTGTCAATACCGCCATCACTACGGACCACCTGAAACCCGGCTCGGGTCTGCATGACCGGGCCTCTCGGAGAATCTTCTTCTCGCTGAAAGAACGAATATTTGAAGGTAACGGGACCGTTGGCCTGGGCGGTGTTGTAGCCCGCAATGTCATAACCGCCACCGCCCAGAAGTTCATTGTTGCCTGCACCACCCACGAAGCGATCATCCCCCGCGCCGCCACTCAAGCGATCGTCACCGTCCCCACCACTAAGGCGATCAGCACCGGCCCCCCCAATGAGGTTATCGTCGCCCAAACCGCCGCTGAGGCGATCCTCACCATTGCCGCCATTTAAGCGATCGCTGCCTGCTCCACCACTGAGTCGATCATTGCCATCGCCCCCCAAAAGCTGGTCATTGCCGCTGCCACCGCGCAGCTGATCATCACCTCCATTGCCCAAGAGGCGATCATCCCCCGCTAGGCCCCGCAGAATTTCTGCAGCCTCAGAGCCTCGGAGGGTGTCGTCACCGGACGTGCCTTTGATAATTTTCGAATGATGGGTCATGAGATGAAAGAACCTGAGTTGAAATAAAAGCTGAGCATTGCGATCGCAGCACTTAGCCGGGAGCCAATCTTCCGCTGCCGTCCAAAGTTCAAACATTCAAGCTTTGAAAGTCTAAGTTTTGAACAGTTGGAGTAACATTGCTCTCCCTGGATTACCTTTCTAAAGCGGTCTAAAAAGCAGGACAGTTTGATACAGACCCGCTCATTTCTTGATATTTTGCCGAGGCTGTTGAATCGACATCTACAGTCACCCAAACTTTTAGATTGACTGAGTATCAAAGACTTTTAGCGATCGCGACTCTTATTGGGACCCCAACACAAGCCGTCATATTATTCGCCAATCTTTAAATTTCTGGGGCCATCCCGAATCCTTTTCAGGACTTCGACATCCGGAAGATCTACCCAATTTCCTAACGATCTGTCACGAGCCACCCTCAAATCTAGGATTCTTCTGTAGAAAGAGGCTTTTCCCTTGTCCAAATTTATAATGACAGCAGATTCATCTCGTTCGGTGAGGAACGCGATCGCCCATGTACCTATCCCTCTGGCCCGGAAAGCCCTATCCCCTCGGGGCAAAGTGGGACGGCAAAGGCACGAACTTCGCCCTCTTTTCAGAAAACGCCACTGGCGTAGAACTTTGCCTGTTCGACAAACGGGGCAATGAGACTCGCCTGGAACTCCAGGAAGTCACGAACTTCGTCTGGCATGGCTATGTGCCCTCCGTCGGCCCTGGCATGCGCTACGGCTTTCGTGTCAGCGGTCCCTTTGAGCCCGAGAACGGCCACCGCTTCAACAACAACAAGCTGCTCATCGACCCCTACGCCAAGGCCTTGGACAGCAACATTGAGTTTGCCGAAGAGATTTTTGGCTACCGCTGGAGCGACCCCAAGGAAGATCTAGGCTTCTCAGACCTGGACAGCGCTCCTTACATGCCCAAAGCTGTCATCGTGGATGAAGCTTTTGACTGGGAAGGCGATGAACTGCTGCGTCTGCCCTGGCATGAAACCGTTATCTACGAAGCCCATGTGCGGGGCTTCACCAAGCTCCATCCCGACATTCCCAAGAAACAACGGGGAACCTACGCCGGCCTAGCCCACCCCGCCGCCATTTCCCACCTCCAATCCCTGGGGATCACGGCGGTGGAGCTGATGCCGATACATCACTTCCTAGCCCACCCCGGCCACCTCGTCACCGAAGGCCTGAGCAACTACTGGGGCTACGATTCCCTGGCCTATCTGGCTCCCCACCAAGACTTTTGCAGCAGCAAAAAGCTGGGGGCCCAGGTAAATGAATTCAAAGAGATGGTTAAGGCCCTGCATAAAGCAGGCATGGAAGTCATTCTCGACGTGGTTTATAACCACACCGGCGAAGGCAACCACATGGGGCCCACCCTTACCCTGCGCGGCATCGATAATGCCTCCTATTACCGCATGGTGGAAGGAGATGAACGCTACTACATGGACTACACGGGCTGCGGTAACTCCCTCAACGTCCGCCACCCCCAGATCCTCAAGCTGATCATGGACAGCCTGCGCTACTGGGTGCTGGACATGCATGTGGATGGCTTCCGCTTTGACCTGGCATCGGCCCTGGCGCGGGAGCTGCATGAGGTGGATCGCCTCGCCGCCTTCTTCGACATCATCCACCAGGATCCCGTGCTGGCCGATGTCAAACTCATCGCTGAGCCCTGGGACGTGGGCGAAGGCGGCTACCAAGTAGGCGGATTCCCCCTGCTCTGGTCCGAGTGGAACGGCAAGTATCGCGACACCGTGCGGGACTTTTGGCGCGGCGAGGACAGCCGTCTGGCGGAATTTGCCTATCGCTTTACCGGCAGCTCAGATCTCTACAAGACCAATGGCCGCAGCCCCCACGCCAGCGTCAACTTCATCACGGCCCACGATGGCTTCACCCTGATGGACTTGGTCAGCTACAACGACAAGCATAACGATGACAATGGGGAAGGCAACCGCGATGGGGATGACCACAATCGCTCCTGGAACTGCGGTGCCGAAGGGGAAACAGACGATCCCACCGTGCTAAAGTTGCGGGCTCAACAGCGGCGCAATTTCCTCGTCACCATGATGCTGTCCCAGGGTGTTCCCATGCTCGTCAGCGGCGACGAAATGGGTCGTAGCCAAGGCGGCAACAACAATGCCTATTGCCAGGACAACAAAATTTCCTGGCTAGATTGGGATCTCCAGGAAGAGAACGAAACCCTGCTGGACTTCAATCGTCAGCTCATCAACTTCCGCCGCCAGCATCCCGTCTTCCATCGCCGCAAATGGTTTATGGGCAGAGACATCCACGGATCTGGCGTAAAGGACATTGGCTGGTTCAACCCCGACGGTGAGCCCATGCGTCAGGAGCAATGGAACGATGGCTTTGCCAAGGCCATTGGCGTGTTGCTCAACGGCGAGGAAATTGCCACCACTGGCAATCGGGGCGAACGTATCATCGATGAGAACTTCCTGCTGCTGTTCAGCGCCCATTACGAAACCATTGAATTCACCTTGCCTGTCACATTGCAAGATTGGGAATGGGTCGTGATCATCGATACAACCAAGCCTCGCTTTGTGCGGCGGGGACGGCGCTATCTCTCCGACAAGCCCATTCCCGTAGAAGCTCGCTCAGTCATGGTTCTCCAGCGCATCGGTCGCGTTAGCAATGAGGATGAGGATTAGATTCTAAACCTCCCGGAGACGAAGCCAGTATAAAAGTTGCTCAAACAACCGATTGTCAACGAAACCTGGGATCGCTGGGCTGGAGCAGTTCAGCCCCCAGATGTCAGAAATTTCGTTGGCTTCGTTGTAATCAAGAATGACTAAGCAGCGATCGCAATCTATCCCCCAAGGTAGAAGCTATAACCAGACTGTTCCTGAACGATTGAGCCACCGCATCAACTGATCCTCAATTCACAGCATCGGGAGAATAGACCATGTTAAAACGCCTGCCCCTCATCACCCTGACGAGCCTGGCCCTGATCATCAGCAGTGGAGTCAACGCCCAGGGCCAAACCAACAGCAACAAACTCAATCCTTGCCCTGGCCTCTATTACGAAGCGCCCCTCAACGAACGCTTTGTCTCCCCCGAAGGCTGTCCACCCAACGCCGCTCGCAAAGCGCAACAGCTCCTCAACGGTGAGACCACTCCAGCCGCTGGCCTGCCTACGGTCAGTGCCCGCGAGTCCTTTCCTGCGGTTCCCGCAGATTCAACCGTTCAGCCCCTGCCTGAAGAACTAGGCCAGGCGATCGCCCGCATCACCCCCCAGGCCCAGCAAGTTGACGTCACCCTCACCAATACAACCAACGCACTCATCACCTACGAAGTCATTGGCCAAACGGATCGTCGCATCCTCGATGGTGGCGAAACCATCGTTCTACGGGGCTTGTCCCTCCCCAGTACCATTAGCACTGTGCGAAACGACAGCGGTCTACTCACCTTCGAGACCGCTGTAGATGAAGCTGGACAGCTTCTAGTGACCCTAGATGCCAATCCGCAGTTCAACGAAGTGCAGGGCGTGCTCCAAATCCAAGAAGATGGCGAGGTCTTTTTGAATTAGAAGCTTGCCCCAGGGGCGAGACCAAGCCAGCTTATTACTCCTAAATCCTTACAGGAAGGCGACATATACCTTCCTGTAAGCGTTGAGAAGCCAGCCTGAACCTTCTATCAAAAGCCCCGCAAAAGCCTGGGTTCGACAGCAATACAGCAGAGCACTTTCCCTAGCCCTGACTCCCAAGGGAACCAGGACAGCGAAAGCCCAAATTAGGCGTTTAGCGCTCAGTGGGGCACCGCATCAGTCCCAGCTCAAAAGTCAGCAACCATAAGTAGCGATCGCTGATTCCATGCGCCACGGAGACAGCCATCTAATACTTGTTGACATTCCTGGGCCAAGGCTTTCATCGCAGCCATATCTCGCCCTAGCTCAATCTGTTGCAACTTACTCATCACTTGCTCAATCGCCTGGGTTAAGGCAAGCAAATCTTCCATCGAAACACTAACGCTAGTACGCCCCAAGAATCGACGAGATTGCTCTCCGCGAGGCCGCAACAGCTTGCGAAGGATCTCACGAGCCTCGTACAAGACCTCCCAAGATAAACGAGAAGCATATTGCATAGGCAACAATAATTTACCCTGTTCAATATCTCTAAGCCGAGAGTTCGCTTGCTCCGCAGCTAAGCAAATAATATCTATGTTTCCAGACGAAAGTCTGACCTGGTGCATTCCAAACGCTCCAATATCCGAGGCTGATTTAATCCGTAACCCAAGCTTGATCCACAACGCTGGTTGAAGCACAGGCAATCACCACTAGACCTAGACCCAGGTTCAGATCCATCGCGTCAATCGTGAGTCTTTTCCTGCCATTCAACAGACTGAATCAGGTCACTATCGAGCTGAGCAGCGAGTCTGAGGCTCTGGCTTCGCTGCGTATAGGCAGCGCATCGAGCGGTGACGACCCTTATGCTCCACTCCCCAAACTTCTGCAAGAAAGCCGGGATCATCACAGTTAACCTGGGGATTCAGGCGAACGAGTAAGCGCCGAAAGTTAGGCACTGAAGCCAACATTCCGATTCGAAACAAAACATCCTGCAGATCATGCCCTTGAACGACAATGAAATCTTGCTCAATCATGTCCTGTACTGCCAGCCCGGCTCTTAAATACATAGTGACTTAAGCTTGCTCAACAACATATCTTCTGTCAAAACAATTACGTTCTGTACTCAAAGAACTACGGCTAATATCCCAAATATCAAAACAATATAAAACTGTAAAAAATACGGTCACCCGTTTCACTAGGCCCTAGGTATTTCTCTGGAAAACCATTTCAAATTGCCAAAAACACTACAGAATCACTTAATTACGGCACTATCTCCAGAAATTACTAGGCTCAAACCAAAACATCGCCAGGCGTATAAATACGGATTTATATGCCTTTTATCCATCTTTTTAGGGGGTCTCACCCTCAGACTTTTTTTACTTTGGAAGGATTTTTTTAGAACGAGAGAGAGAAATTCACTTCAGCATTTAACACTAGTTAAACAGTAGAAAAAATCAGAAATCTGGATTCATCTTATAAAACACTTCCAAATCACAATATGAGTGATTACTCTCGCAATATACAAAGAAAAGAATTCGTTGTCGCAACCAAACTTTATTCGTCGCGAGATAGGAGAGATACAACTACTGTTCAAGCTGGGCTTAAGAATGCAAGTTCTCCGTTTTAAAGTAGATCGACCTAATTTTAGCTCTTCAGTATTAGAGGTTAACAACGATTCATCCCACAACTGCATACCCCGACGTCCATTCCCGCCTCAACGCTCAGCTAGCCAAAGTAGCGATCGCCGATGCCAAGCAACCCAGAGAAATTGCTCGAACACTTGCCGACATTCCTGAGCCCGGCCTTGCATAGTAGTCCTCTCCTCTTGCATTTCGCTCTGCTGCAACTGACCCATCACTGGCTCAATCCCCCGAGTTAAGCCCAGCAGCACTTCACGGAACCTGCCCTATAACCCAGCCAATTACCCCAGGCATTGATCCATCCTGACCCGTTTGGATTCGTTTAGATTCGTCTGGCTGCGGTGAGCTAAAGTTCACAGCTTAAAGCCCCAAGTCTGTTGCAACGGACTCAACAGCCTCTAAGAGAGCATTTCAGCCTACTCAAGTAGTCTTGAGCGCTTAGCCTGGGGATCAATCCCCAGCTGTTCTACTCAGTCCTATCCAAACTGAGTGGGGAACGTCTCATTTCTAGGAATTTTCTGAGTTGGCAGAATCTTGGCTGCACTGCAAACAGCAGAACAGATGACTTGCATGAAATTGACTCAGACTCCTAGCCAGGGGCATATCAAGACTGCGCATCTGCCTGAGCTGTGTACAAACACCGCAGCGCACGCTTACGCCCTTGGTGCTCTACCCCCCAAACCTCTACCAGGAAATCTGGGTCATCACAATCGGCATGGGGATTTAGCCGAACCAGCAAGCGACAAAAGCTCTGGACCGAAGCCAACATTCCAATGCGGAAGAGAACATCCTGAAGATCATGTCCTTGCACAACAATGAAGTCTTGATCGATCATCTCTTGCGGTCCGAGTTCAGCGCGTAAATACATGGCCTTCGCTTGATCAGCAATATGAGGATGGCTCCGTTCAACAAACTCAAGAACGAAGCACTATCGCCAATATTCCAAATCTAAAGAAAATTTGAAATCGAAAAGATACGGGAAACCTCTGGTATGGTCTCTCAGTATGTCTAGCAGCCAAATCACGAAATATCGTAATGACAGGGCACTCCAGCCGCTCGCAAAGAGGTTGCGCGGCTGGCTTGACTCTATAGCTTCAATATATAGACGTATAAATACGGATTGAGGTTCTGCAGCCCTGGATGGATCTTCTGAACGTAAAATTCCTGGGAAATATTGACTTTAAACAAAATTCATTGAAATAAAATAGGGAGTATTTAAGCCCTTCAAGGCTTGTGAACAACTTTATCCACTAGGATTACCCTAAAACTGAGGTTTGCGATGTATTCCTGCACTATCGTGCAGCTAGCAGGATCACAGACTCCAGTAGCCACCAGGCCCCTTCACTCAACAGGCTAGGTCAACCACATGATATCCAGAGCGCCTCGAGCAAAAGCTCAGGGAAGTCCCAGCCAGAAAATATCCCAACCTGAGTCGGATAACGCTTGGAACATTTTCCCGAAACGCTGGGAAATCCCCAGGCTAAGACGAAGTCAAACTGCCAAGGTTTGAATGTAGCTCTGCCAGAACTGCTTGACTTCGGATGCTTTAGTCCAAGGAAGTCTCTTAGCCCCTTGCTGTCACAGCCCTCAGCCTGAATCTTTCCCAGGGCTCTTCAAAAGAACCACCAGATCCCTTAACCCTCTAATGAGGACTCCAACAACTGCGTCACCACATTCTCAGGCATGCGGTGGAGATAGGCCTGAGCCGCCGCCCGTACCTCTAAATCACGATGGTTGATCCCCCGCAAGAGAGCTGCATCAGGTAAAGCAATCTCCTGCTCTAGCGCCAGGTCATAGGCACAGGCTAAGGCTTCGGGATCTAAGCCAGGCTCCACTAAAGCAACGAGCCGACGCAAACGCTCCGGGGCATCGCAGCGATCGCTTTGCAAGCTGCCACTGCGATCAGCCGCTTCCCAATCAGAAAATGCAGCCCGCTTTAACCGAACCGGGCGGGCATCAAACACCGCTAATAACGGCTCTCGCAGCGGTGGCTCTAGTAGCTGAGCTAGGCGCTTGAGCCCCTGGGGAATGGTGGAGCGATGACGCAGCTGTTGCACAGCCCGTTCGAGGCGGCCCGATGGATAGCGGATTTGCAACAGCAGTAGAATGCGCTCACCCACATCTCGCTGCTGACGCTGGATAGCCTGGCGCAGTTGTCTTGCGGCGAGGCCGGGCAATCCCTTGGGATGCAGTTCAACCAGCGCAGCATAAAGTTGGCTGAGCAACCACAGTTCCTCGCGGACTAATAGCATGACACCTTCTGAACCGGCTAGGGCCTGGGAGAGGGCCATGCCGTAGGAGGTTTGTCGGGTCATGGCTTCTGGGCTTTGGCTTAACAGCAGGGTTAATAGCCGCGCCCTCGCCTCTCCCTGCTGATGTAACACATCTTCCGCTAGCGCTGTCCTAGCTGAGGATGTGGCAATCTCCATCAGGATGCGCCAGCTGCGCTCTTTCGTATTGAGGGACAAATCGGGATGCTGGGTACAGCGCTGAAGTAGGGGCACGGCATCATCTCCCAAGGTCACCAATGCCTCATGGGCAGGCTGTTCCACCAGGGGCGATCGCAGGGCCTTGAGCAAATGGGGATAGAGCGCTTGGCTACGGGTTTGCGCGATCGCAGCAATCACGGTTTCCCGCACCTGGGGGGAGAAGTCTTCAAGCAAGGTTGGAATTTCAGCCTTAAAGGGTTCGAGATCCGCAAGATCTTTCAGGACCTCGCTGGCAGCCGATCGCTCCTGCTCAATTTCATGGGTCAACATGGAGCGCAAGATCTTCTGGGCCAGGGGAAACAGATCACTCCACTGGGATTGGGCCAGGCGATGACTCGGGGTGCGATCGCCCCAAAATGGCAAGCCATCCTCAAAGATGGAACTAAACACGGGATTAAGGGCAAAGGCCGCTGCCACAGCTCTCACTTCGGGGGCTCGCTCTGGCTGTAGATGCAACTGTAAGACCTTGGGGGCGATCGCAGGGCCAAGGTACAGACTATGGCGTAGTGCCGCTGCAAAGATCGCGGGTGGCGCAATGGGAGTCATCAAAGCCTCCACATTGCGCAAATGGCGTTGGGGGTTATAGCGATGACTGGGCAGACGGTTCAAGGACTGACTTTTTCCCTGACCTTTGATCAAGCTTCCCCCATCCGTTAAAGTCAGCATTGGCGCTGTCTCTTGCCCCATCCTCAGCCCTTGGGACTGACGCCCCAGCCGGGTCATCATGACGAGACCTTCCAACTGAAGCATGGGGGGCAGTCGCATCAACACCGGGGCTAGGGTCTCCACCGCGAGCGCTGGATCCAGACGATCCAATAGGCGTATCGTCGTTAACGCATCATCTAATTGCACCGGCTCTCCCAAGGAGCGCTTTAAAGATTTCACCAAGCCACGCTTAACCAGCGGGCTCTCCGGTTGGCTAAGCAATGCTTCAGCACCAAGCTGCTCTAAAGGCCCATTGGGAAATCGACGATGGAGGGTTTGCTGTTCGATTGCCCCTAGGATCAATTGAAAATATCGGTAGCGCAAGCAGGCCAGCACTACCAGGATCATCAAGGTCAAGCCTGCCAGGCCCAACAGCAGAAACTCGGGCAAGGCCTCACCTAGGATGTGCCAGCCCAGGAGCAACGCCCCCCCCAGCAGGCCCATCGCTAAAGATTCTGTCACGATGCGTTGCTGTCGCAACCGTGCAAAGGCGGCTTGGGGCAGTCTCGCCAACAGCCGACCCTGGGCATATTGCCCCAGACTGTATTGCAACCCCTCATCTAACCCTCGCACCAGGGCTAAGCCCAAGAGCAGGGGCAAACGATCCTGAACCGCCAGCAAGCTCAACATCAGCATCACAAGGGGAGACCAAGCCAGGGCCGTAAAGGCACCATGGCGGGAAAACCAACCTCGGGCGATCGTGCCCTGGAGGAGCAACCCCACAAAACCCACGGTGCCCTGAATCCAAGCGAGGAAAGCCGCAATTTCCACCGCCTGGGACGGTGCCCCTGGCACAGGGCTGGATAGGTCTCCGAGGAAACTGACCTGAAGTTGTCCCCACAGTCCCCATTGAATTAACAGAGTGAGAATCTGACCCAGGGCAAAAAAGATCAACAGCAATTTGCCATAGCGGCGCAGCAAGACTGGCGGAGCATCGTCGGGCTCGACTCCAGGATCTTCTAATTGCGATCGCCCATCGACCGCCAAACGACCGACCTGAACCTTGACCCCAGGCGTCGCCAAGATCAATCGCGGAATCGCCCCCAGCAAAACCAGTAGACCACTCCCCAGAGCAATGGATTCCAACGGTAGACTCGGTCCCGCAGCCCCCAAACACCAGGGCAACACCAATCCCACCAAGGCATAGGCGCCAAAGGTAAACCAAGCCAAGGGCACAGTGGCCAGGGACGGCCAAGGTAAAGCCATCGGACGTTGCGAGCTCGCTGCAGCCAGCCTCTGCCCCGTCCCAGCCAGACGCTGCAAAGCTTGGCCTTGGGCACCCTGCACCTGCGCCCGATGAAATTGCCCCAGCAGCGTTGCGCTACATTGCAGCAAGATCACCTGCAACCCTGTCTGTCCCCACTGCTCTGCCCCGCCGTTCTGCAATAACAACGCCTCGGAGACCGCCTCGGACAGTTGTGAGACAACCGGCCCAGCGG
The DNA here is from genome assembly GCA_938002085.1 of uncultured Pseudanabaenaceae cyanobacterium. Lineage (GTDB taxonomy): Bacteria > Cyanobacteriota > Cyanobacteriia > PCC-9006 > JAAUQQ01 > JAAUQQ01. The sequence continues at coordinate 16,622 of CALLAT010000030.1, read as the reverse complement.
CGCTCAACGGGCCTCCGCGATCGCCAAAACAAAGCCCTAACCAAAGCCCCACCAGAACAATCCAGGCCAGCGCCGTCACCCGTCGAGTGACACCAGCCCCGAGACGGCGAGGCAAGTGAAACGACAGCACCAGGCTCAACTCCCGCAAGCCAAATCCCAGCACCGCAGTCAGGCCATACACCAATGCCAATGCCGCCAAGCCCATCCGCCCCAGGAACAGGGCCGCACTGCTAATCTCTAGCAGCGCCACGCCCAGGGTGAGCAAAAAAGCAGTGGAGAGCAGCAATGATTGCTGCCAACGAAAATCGACAGTCGGGCCCAGGGGACGAGCTTTTCTACGGCCCTGAGTTGACTGGGACAGGCTGGGAGAAACAGCCTGATTCGCGATCGCAGCCCTACCCCCCAAGCCCTTCCAAGGCAGGGAAACAGAGCCGGTCCAGCGAGAAAACAACTGAGACAAGGACAGAATCATGGTGCGGTGAGATGCCCTGAGATACAGCCAACGCTCTGGGAGCGGATCGGCCTAGACCAAAAACAAGCAGCGAGAAACGAATGTCTGGCAAAGCTTATTGAATTTCAGCCGCTCTGCCCTGAGTGCATTTCCGGAGAGAAAAAAGCAGACTGGCCCACATACTCACTCAGTTCCTCTAACGAAGGAAAAAAATCTGGGATGAAGCCTTAGGAAAAGACTTAAAGCAGTCATCAATTGAACCGCATAAGCACGGTTATTCAGCCTCCAAGAGGAAGGGGGACTTATGAAGCCTCGTGGTTTGTACGGAGCGTTTTGTCAGAACGAAACAGCCCAGGAAACTTGCAGCGCGATTGTAAAGCCAGCCATCTTCGGTCTTCCAGCCCTCGATGTTTGTAGCGATCACGACGCCAGATGGCCCACAACCTGGGCTGCTGCATAGATAACACCTAGCCGTTGTTCTCCAACTCAAGCCAGCCTCCAGCAGCTTCATCACTTGCAGCACCCCAGCTCATGACTGATCGCTTCGGACCTTCCCAACCCGAACGATCTTCGTTGTTAGTCCCTAGTCATTAGTTTTTTATGGACGCCAATACCCTCGGCAGCAGTAACGCCACCATCAACTCCATTGCCTTTGTTGATGGTGGTTTATTCCAGGCCAGCGATCTCATTAGCGGAATCCAAGCCGATCGCATCGTTCTCCTGGATGACCCCACCAACCAACTGGCTCAGATCACCACAACGCTGGCTCAATACGACGACCTCGACAGCGTCCACATCTTCTCCCACGGTGACGATGGAGCCCTACGCCTCGGCAATGCCACCCTGGATCAATCCTCCCTCAATGACTACGAAGCGGATCTGCGCCGCTGGGGTGAGGCCTTGAACGAAAGCGGAGACTTGCTGTTCTATGGCTGTAACCTGGCTGAAACTGCAACCGGCATGGCCTTTGTAGACCGGCTGAGCCAAATCACTGGAGCCGATGTAGCTGCCTCTAGCGATACCACGGGCCATGGCAGCCTGGGCGGGGACTGGGATCTGGAAGTGAGTACTGGGGCGATCGCCGCTGCCATCGCCGTAGACCAAGCCACCCAGGCGAGCTACGAAGCGGTACTCCCCATCGTCATCTACGCCGCTGGAGCCGAAAACAGCGAGACGATGGAATTGCGCATTGACGGTAGCACCGTGCGCACCTGGAACAACATCAAGGGCGACCCCGATAGCCGCGACTTCCGCCCCTATAGCTATAGTGCCGCCAATAACATTGCTCCAGATCGCATCAGCGTCGCCTTCACAAACGACCTCTTTAACGAGGCCAACGGCACTGACCGAAACCTCCATGTGGACCGTATCGTGGTCGATGGGGAAACGATTCAAACAGAAGATCCCAAGATCTTCTCGACAGGCACCTGGAAACCCGCTGACGGTGTAGTACCTGGCTTCCGCACCAGCGAAATTCTCCATTCCAACGGCGAATTCAGATTTGCGGACACAACTAACAACAATACTGGGGACATCGTTCAGGTCCGAGCCAGGGGCACAGAAGGGGGTGAACAGTTTTCTCTCTCCCTCGACGGCAGCCTTGTGGCTAGCTTCACCACCACCACTGCCAATCAAACCTTTAGCTACCAGGCAGCGGGCAATGTCAGTGCAGACGATGTAAGGGTCACTTTCCTCAACGATCGCTTCGACCCCGACAACGACATCGATAGCAACCTGATCGTGGACTACGTGAACGTAGATGGCGATCGCTTCCAAACCGAAGCTCCCACGGTCTTCTCCACCGGCACCTGGAAACCTGCCGACGGCGTCGTCCCAGGCTTCCGCCAAAGCGAGACCCTGCACAGCGAAGGTTATTTTCAATACGCTGCTCCCACGGCCAGCAGTAGCTTTGCGCTGCAGAACAGCAACACTGTCTTTGTGAACGAAGATGCAGGTAGCGCCACCTTTACCGCTGTGCGCACCGGCAGCAGTCAGGGCCGCGCCACCCTGGAATTCACCACCAATGAGGTGGGCGGAAACGACTCCGCCACCGCAGGCGAGGACTACCGCACCCCCACCTTCAATGGTCGTCCCAACACCGGACGGATCGTATTTGAAGATGGTGAAACTGAGAAGACCTTCTCTGTGGCAATCCTCGACGACAATCGCTTTGAAGGCACCGAAAGCTTTTCCATCGGCCTACAAAATCCCAGTACTGGCAGTCTGGGTGCGCCTCGCACAGTCCTAGTCGATATTTTGGACAATGATGCACCGGCAACACTATCCCTTAGCGATGCCACCATCACCACCTCCGAGTCCAATCGCCAAGTTGAACTGACCGTCCAGCGCAGCGGCGACAGCAGCGCAGCAGCCTCCGTCCGCTTCCGCACGCGCAACGGCACCGCCCAAGCGGGTGACGACTACACCGCCCGCTCTGGCAGACTCAACTTCGCCGCTGGCCAAACGACCCGGACCATTGCGATCGACATCGAGGATGATGCCTTCGTTGAGGACAGCGAAACATTTAGAGTCGAGCTGCTTAGCCCAACAGGTGGCGTTTTGGGTACTCAACAGCGCTCCACGGTAACGATCCTGGACAACGATCTCGAACTGGGCAACTTGGAGCGCACCACCGCAGTCTCCGGCCTAACCCAACCCACGACGCTGGACTGGACCCCCGATGGTCAGTTCATGCTGGTGGCCCAAAAGAATGGCCAGGTCAAAGTGATTGATGAGAATGGCAATCTGCGAGCCAATCCATTAGTCGATCTCTCCGGGGAAGTGAACGACACTCGCGATCGCGGCCTCCTGGGCATGGCCATCCACCCCGAATTCCCTAGCCAGCCCTACGTCTACCTGCTCTACACCTACGATCCCCCAGAAACCGCTGGCCGCACCGGCCTCGGTGCTCCCGACGGCAAAGGCAACCGTCCCTCCCGCATGGTGCGCTTAACGGTGAATCCCAACACCATGGTTGCTGATCCAACCAGCAAGGTGATTATGGCGGGCAGCAACAGCACCTGGGAGTACACCAACGCCCCCACGGGCAACAGCACCGGCGACAACAGCATTCGCCCCTCGGGCATTGTCGGTGGCAGCATCACCGCCCCCGCAAACCAGATCGACCGAGGCACCCAGGACAACGACCCAGATCGCGCAGGACTGCAAAACGGCAACATCCGTGACTACCTCGCCACCGACAGTGAATCCCACTCCATCGGTGACCTGGAATTCGGAGCCGACGGCTTCCTCTACCTGAGTAACGGTGACGGTACGTCATACAACTTCCGTGACCCTCGCACCGTCCGCGTTCAGGACATCAACAACCTCTCGGGCAAGCTGCTGCGCATCGACCCCTTAACCGGTGAAGGGGTCTCCAGCAATCCGTTCTACGACGGTGACGGTGATAGCAACGCCTCCAAGGTGTTCTACTCCGGCCTACGGAATCCCTTCCGCTTCACCTTCGATCCCCTGTCAGATTTACCTGTCATCGGGGATGTGGGCTGGACCAAATGGGAGGAGATCAATACCGGCGTTGCAGGCTCCAACTTTGGCTGGCCCTACCTAGAAGGCCCCAACCCCACGGGCGGCTACAACACCCTGCCCCAGGCGGTGTCTTTCTACAACAACGGCAACCGCAATGATCCGAGCGATGCAGCAGCCCTGTTCCCACTACTCCCCCGCAGCCATGGCGCACCGGATAATGCCAATGCGATCGTCGTCGGCGACTACTACAACAGCAACACGCTGATGTTTGGTGACGTCAACGGCGGCACGCTTTACGCGGCCACCCTGGATAGCAACCGCGAGGTCAGCAATGTCCAGGTATTCGATTCCAATAACCGCTTTGTGGTGGATATGAAAATGGGACCGGACGGTAAGCTCTATGGCGTCAACCTGGTTTCCGGCAGCATCCTACGCTGGGAACCGGAAGAAGCTCAAGCCCAGGCCAGACTAGCAGCAGCCACCGCTGTTTAGCGCTAACCTCACATCGGATTGAGTAAAAAGAGAGAGGGCGTATTCCGAAGTTAGGAATACGCCCTCTCTCTTTTGCTAGCCGTTATTAACCACCGCCACCGCCGCCGCCGCCTACATCTCCTCCACCGCTATCGCCATAGCCACTACCGCCGCCACCGCCGCCGCCGTAGCTATCACCGCCATAGCTGCTGCCATAACCTCCACTGTTATGATGACCCCCGCTAGACTGCTGCCCCCAGCGACCAAACACAAGACTGCAAAACGCTGAAGCTATAATCATCACCAGAAACCAGAGAAGAGACTTATCTCCTTCTGGTTCAGCAGTTCGAGTTGCCCTGGGAACTGAGTTCTCCGCCCCCCGACTCACCGTTGAATCCTGAGCGATCGCTGCATGGGAGGCCTGCCATTTCGGACACTGGTTTGTCTAGTGGGGAGGAATCGCCATCCCCCATATCAGGCAAGGATCCTAGCCATTTATTGAAAGAAAGAGCTAATCCCTTGTCAGACATGGCTTCTATCTAGTCATCCTCACTTCCCAGGCCAGTACCCCATTTCGACATGGGCAGATTCAAGATCTCCGCAGGAAATCGAACTCTAGCGCTAAAAGACTGACCTGGACGTATGGGCCGTTTAATCTCAAAGACGATCGTTCTGGGATCGACTTTCCGAGCCTTGGCCTTAACGCCTTTGCCACTGAAATAGCTCACCTTTCCTGCAAGCTGTACTGGCAAATGTACAGTCACCCGGCTCCGATTAATCGGTGCATCGCGATCGGGAAAGAGCGCCTGCCAATAGATCAGGCTATCGCCTTCATTTGCCTGAATACTGCCAATTACCCGGTAGTTTAATTGGAAGATGTGGGACTCAGGGGTGTTCAGCGGGTGCTCCCAGCGTATCCAGTACTGGCCTCTCTCAACGCCTGTTTTAATCGGTAGCTGTTGACCAGCCTCAGAGACCGTAACGTCAGTAATTTGATCAACAAAGGTCAAGGGAATATATCGATAGCGTTGATTCGTATGGGGAGCAGTAAAGTTATATTTTTGCGTCTCGCTCACTAGAAGATCACCATTCTCTTGAAGCACAAGATCAACATCAATGAAATCCCAGAAGAAAGGCGATGCAGCCTGAGCATGATTCATTCCCAGGCTCAGTAAACAGACACAAACTCCCACCACTATCCATTTGAAGATGGGGAGAATTCTTTTAGAGTTCAATCTCATTTCAGAGCTCAGAAACGTTAACGGAGAAAGAAAAGCTGCTTCTTCTCGGTCGATGAGCCGAATCAATAGCCAAATCTGAGTTCTAGTTTGAACACTGCTTAGAGAATGTTTGAAACGTCAGCAAAGCCACTGAACTATCAAGTCTTTCCTCTAGATTAGGGCTGGAATTTACTAGGCTCTTGCTACTGAGAAGCCAGCCTGATGTAGGCAAAGGCACTTTCCAAACATCCTCTTAGCCAGGCCCTTCAAAAGGCATCAAAGCCGAGGCTTGAGCGGTGTTGGCCTCAGTTAATCAAAGACGCATGGCAGTTTACTCACTTGCTGTTGTGAGCGCGGCCCTGCAATGAGGTGTGGAGAACAAAGCTCATCGCCAACGAGAACATGACTCATCCGAAGTCAGTCAACCGCCTCCACCTGCTCCTCCACAACCGCCACCGCCGCCGCCACCGCCAGCACCGCCCGATGCTCCAGCTCCGCCAGACCAGCTAACTGATGATGCTGATGATTTTGAAACAAACTCATGTTTGCGGTAACCGCAGGCTTTGCACTCGTATTGCAGTCTGAATAGACATCTCGATGGGGAGGGTTCAGAAACCTGAGCTATCTGAAAAAGCTTAAATCTGCGACAATTTGGGCAGATCTGACCCACTAGTCCAGTAGCAGCGATGATTCCAGCAATTAGGAGATAGGCATATAGCCCAAAAATGCTGAGAAGTATCAGACTAAAAATGATGCTAATAAATTCAGCCATAGCTCTAATTCCTCGACGTTGAAAAGGAGAGGACTCCTCTACGAGGACGACCTGAGTCCACAAAATCGAGATTAAGGGGCGATCACCTTCCAGAGTCCATAAGCCTGCTTATGAATGGCCTTATGCCCTAGCCCAATGCTTCTCTCATGCACAGCGCGGCATGACTCTCTCCCAGCTAGATCGCTGTTCAAGCTCAAGACTCAGACCGGACCGCCATCACACAGAGCAAGGTTCATTCCGATCTAAGATGACTCGTGACAGTCCTTGGTTTGAGGCTCCTCAGTTAACGTGCGCCCCTCCCCCCGTAAACGTCGCTTCCGCCTTCGCCGCCTGTCGCTGCGATCGCTACTGCTCCTCTTGCTGCTCCAATTGCTCTGCATTGCGGCTTGGTTAATCAGCTGGCCCAAACCTCCTGTTCAGCTGTCCTTTGTTGTTCCCCAGGAAGAGGTGCAGCCCTGGCAGCTTGTCATTTCGCAGTTTGAAACGGCACATCCCAATATTCAAGTTTTGCTGGTGCCCGAAGACCCCAATAAGCCCAGTGATGCCACGAGTCGAGCCGACTTTACAACTGATGAACGCGAGGCAATTTATACCCTAGATATCCAAGTGGGAGCGGCCAAGTATGACTTGGTCTATATGGATATTATTTGGACCCCTCAGTTCCAAGATTATTTAGTGGATCTCACCCCCTGGATTGAACGAGATGCGGTTGATCTTTCTGGCTTCTTAGAGAGTGAAGTGACGGCAGGTAAAATGGGCAACCAGCAATATCGACTGCCCATGCGCTCTGATGTTGGGCTGTTGTATTACCGCACAGATCTCTTAGATTCGGACCAGCCCCCAACAGGTTTAGTGAACCTAGCCCAAAGCATTGACCAGATCAAAGCAACCGATGCAAAGAACCAGGGCTATCTTTGGCAAGGCAGCAGCTATGAAGGCTTGATCGCGAATTTTGTGGAGGTGATGAGCAGCTTTAAAGGAGCCTTTTGGATTAATCCTCAAACTCAAGCCGTAGGTTTAATGGAACCGGCTACTCTGGACGCGGCAAGAACTTTACAGCAGCTGATTCCCCAGGGGATCTCACCAAATGCCGTAACAGACTATACAGAGCAGTCTTCTCTGGAGGCGTTTAAAGGAGAACAAGCCGCCTTCTTGCGAGGCTGGCCCTATTTTTCAGCCGGGATCAAAGCGCTGAACAGGGGGGATGAAGTGGCGATCGCTCCCCCCTTCTCTTTCTCATCACTGCCTGCCAAGGGTTGTCGCGGGGGCTGGGGCTTTGGCATTCCTCGCAATGCCACTCATCCCGAAGAAGCCTGGGAGGCAATCAAGTATTTCACCAGTGAGCCTGCCCAGAAAACCTTTGTAGAAGCATCGGGTTATTTGCCCAGTCGCACGGCTTTGTTCCAAGACCCAGACATTGTCAGTCAATATCCTCAGATGCCTCAGTTATTCAATTATCTCCAGCAGGGCTCGGTGTTTCGCCCCAGTTTGCGCGAGTATGATCGCGCCTCGGCAATCTTACAAACTGCATTGAGTGAAATCTTGCGAGGGCAGAAGTCCGTCGATGAAGCCATGAGGATTGCTCAGGAGAAAACAGAAGCGTTACTCAAGTCCTAGCTGCGTCAGGCTGGCTTGAAACAGGGGCGGGTTGGACAGAGCGCTGTCGCGCAGCAAACCATTGGCTCATAACAAAAAGCTGTATGAGCAACAAGAAAAGGTTAGCGGCGATCGCCCATTGCCTTGACCATTTGCGCTCAGGCGGTTTCGTACCTCCTTCCGTTGCCTCCGTCCGCAGCGCAGCATTAGCGAGACGCGCCTGAAGGAGCTGGGCATTGAGGGGGCGCTGCCCTGGGAAAGGAGCCATCATGTCATCCAAGAGCTGGGCAAACCAAGGAGAGAGGGGCTGAGCTAATTTTTCCTGCCAAGCCAGCTGGCCGCTGGTGTCATCTTCTGGCAAATCTAGGGGATGTTGTCCTGTCAACAAGTAAACAAAGGAACGACCCAGGGCGTAAAAGTCAGACTGGGGCACGGCCTTTCCGTTAATTTGCTCCAGGGGGGTGTAGCCCGGTGACATAACGCTGGTGATATCTCGCTGGCCCGCCATTTTGGCAAAGTAGGTGTTGCTGAGGGGGCGCACGGTGCCGAAGTCGATCAGCGCAAGCTGTCCCGTGGGACGCAGCATAATGTTGGAGAGTTTGATGTCTCGATGAAAGAGAGCAGCGGCATGGAGTTGTCTCAGCAAGTCTACGAGTTGCCCCATCCAGTCGAGGGCTGTGGCTTGGTCAATAGGACCATGATCTTGGAGCCAGCTGTCTAGGTTACTGCCCTGAATATTCTCCATGACCAGGCAGTAGAGGGGGCGAGATCGAGACTCTCCTGTCAACTCCACAGAGAAGTAAGCATCCGATTCCACCTGGGGAATTCCAGGGTGATCTAAGGCTTGCAGCGTGGTGGCTTCCCGCTCAAATAGCGTCAACAGGATCGGCTTTTTAAGAACTTTGAGCACTTTGTGGGGCCGAGCTTCTCCCTGGGCTCTATCAGCAGCGTCAATCGGCTGTAAATCAGCAACCTCAAAGATCTCTGTTGGCTCCCACTCATCTAGCTCGCGCAGGGGACGCAGCAAGCGGTAACGACCTTCTAGCAGCAGAGGGTTACCACAGGTTAAGCAATGTTCTTCTCCCTCAGGGTTTTGCCGTTGGGCGCAGCGGGGATTAATGCAGTAGCTCACAGCGGGCCTCACGGCAGGTGATGACGCACATATTCCATCACCACGGGGATTAACGTAAAGCCTGCGCTACTTTTCTCAATCAGCGATCGCCCCAGCAACCCCATCACCGCATCCAATCGATAAGGCTGGGTCAAACTTTCCAGAGGAACCGGCTTCGCTGCATCCGCTAAGTAAAGCAAGATCTCCTGTTCTTGGCTAGAGAGACGCTCATACTGCTGATCAATCAAGAATTTGATATCGCCGAACAGGGTCATGCGTTGGTGTAAAAACTGGCTCACATTACCTTCAAATAGCTCGTGGATCGTCATGGCCACAATCCTCAGCATCAGTGGATTGCCGCCATATTGCTTAATTAGCGCGGGCCATTGGGACTTCTCCGCCTCAGCGAGCTGCTCAGCTTTGAGAATTTCCATTGCAGCCTGGGGCTGAAGTCCGGCGAGGTCTAGGTGGCGGATAGGACTATTACTGGCTCGGGACTTGGGCATGTCGCGATTGCCTTCACGGCTGGTGACGAGGACACAGCTCTGGTGCTGTTGTTCCCCAATGCGCCGCAACAGCTCACCATAAAACTCATAGCCCGGCTCATACTCACCCATAAAGCTACCCCCTGTGAACAGGGTTTCAAAGTTATCGAGGATGACGAGGCAGCGATGGTCCCGCAGATAGTCCATAAGGACTGCGAGCTGGTCATAACAATTGGCAGATTCGCCAGGAGTAGTGTGATTAGCCGTGGCATTAGGCAGCTGTACAAGCCACTGTATTAGTAGATCTTCCAGCTTGGGACGATAGCGCAGGGACTGCCAGATGACCCCTTCGAACTCAGATTGAATCGTCTTGGCTAAGGCAATGGACAGGGAAGTTTTACCAATTCCAGCACGACCGTTGATGACGACTAGACGAGCTGATGAGGGGCTTGGTTTAGCGCGATTCGATGGGTTAGCAAGAATCCAATCTTTGAGCTGTTGCAGTTCAGCCTCTCGACCGTAGAGCTTGGGGATGTCTGGCATTTGGGACCAGTTGATCGCCACTTGCTGGGCAGAGTAGCCTGCCGCTTGGAGCCAAGTGGAGACATCCTTCCAGCTTTCGAGGCTGGTGCGATCGCGCCCCGTCAGCGCCTCCACATAGCGATAGATACCATTGCTCAGCGCCACTTCCACAGTGCCCTCAACCACATGCTGCTCATAGGCAATGTCAGCAGGGCTGCGGCCCAGGAGAAGGCCACGTAGGCGCGTTCGTTCCAGCTCGGTCAGCTCATGGGAGCGGGCATGGGGAACCACCTCGCGCTTGGCCTCGACCAGGTCAGCGTAGAGTTTGTCTAAATTCCACTGGGTTTCAGCTTGTTCAAACAGTACAGGGGAGGCCATGGAACAGGGAAACCCAACTTACAACAAGCGTATCTAGCTGCACTAAAGGTAGCTAAATCAATCTCATAGGGCCTACCTATTTTACCGAATCACTGGCCTAGCGCATGATTTCGATAGACAGCTGTAACGAAGGTGGGCATCCTGCGTCTAATCTTCAAGTTTTAGGATTCACTGCTGCTGGTTCAGGTTGTGACTGCAACATATCCTGAATCCCCTCCACACCAATCAAGCTCGGCATCCCTGAACCATTGCTCGCTGTCGGCACAAACACCATGGTCGATTTCCCCTCCATGCACATCTCATAGAGCATATTCATGGAGCGCAATTGCAGCGCTGTTGCCGACTTAGCACATTTGTCTGCGGCTTGAGTCATGGCATCCGCTGCCAGTTCCTCAGCTTCAGCCAGCTTGAGTCTCGCTCGCTTTTCCCGCTCAGCAGCGGCCTCACGGGAAATGGCTTCTTCGAGCTCTGGCGACACAATCACATCCTTGACTTCAACGGAGATGATCGTCACGCCCCACTGCATGACAAAATCCGAAATGTGGGAGCGAATGAGATCACCCACTGCATCTCGCTCAGAGAGCAATTGATCGAGATTAGACTTTCCCACCATGTCACGAATAGCCGCTCGGGCGGCCATTTGAGTAGCCTCGCGATAGTTATCTACGTTGAGAATGGCAAACTTGGCATTGTGGACTTTGTAAAAGACGATCGCATCCACATCGACAGGAATATTGTCCCTTGTCAGCCCCTTTTGCAGCGGCACGGTATAGGTGACGATGCGCAGATCAACGGTCTGTTTAGGGCTTTGCAAGAGCGGAATGTAAAAGTACAATCCCGGTCCCACAACACGGGTAAAGCGACCCAGGGTAAAGAGAATTTTTCGGTCCCATTCGTTGCAAATACCAAAAAAGCGAAATAGGATGCAGCCCACGCCCAGCACGATGAGCGTAGTAATTGAAACTTCCATGTCATCCAGCCTCTAAATTAATTAGACAACATTGTTCACAGCTAGCCCTGGTAATGGTTTATGACTGAATTTCATCACCAGGGTTCAGCCGTCTATTCCCAGCATTTTTGGCAGGGAATAAAGCGGCTATGGAGCTATAAACAGACTCCTTAAAATGTATGCACAACAGTCTGATCTAGCCATCGCCCAAACTTCACCTAGGAGCAAAGCCTGGGACCCAGCAACGAACTAAGCCACCTGAACGAACATCACTAGACGACGATTAAAGGCCCTGATCACGCCTCCGCTCAGGTAGTCGTCGGGGTGATTACGAAAGTGTCTCCAGGTCTGCTGGAGTGCCTGTTCATAGAGGGCGGCATCACAGCGATCGCCCGTCCAAATTTGACCAGATTCAGCCATGGCTTCTATCAGCCGAGCCATCGCACGGCGACGCTGAATACAACCGGGTCGATGACCGAGCAAACGAACCAGGGATTGCTCAAAAGTCGGTTTGCTATGAAATCGAGGGTTACTGCGGGATCGATAGGGCATTTGAACGTTCTCCTTTTCTTCTTTTACGTCTTGTCTCGTTCAGTCCGAGCGCGCATCGGTTTGAACAAGTTCGGGCTACACATCGTATAGAGATGCTGTCTAGGTGAAATATCTCGTCTAGACAATGCCTGAGTAAATCCTAAGTAAAGACTAGCTAGGAAGTCAAGCAAATTCCTAACTAAAGAGTCTGTAAAGTCTACCTAAACTCGCTCAAAGCCCTGTTTAGATAGGAAATAGACAGCAGTGAACGCTAGAATCAAACTTTGTAACTGTCCTTGCCCAAGGCTGCTAATTCCAGCGGCTCCCTCGTCATGGCTAAGCCCTCACTCAGAGCCTCCCCCGAGGGAGTCATCACCGCCAAAGCAGCATTGCAACGGGCGGGGCTGACCCAACAGGCCCTGCGCAGCCAAGTGGGCTGTAGCCGACAACCCATTACCAATTTTTTTAAGGGCGTTGCCATTGCCCAGCCGCTGTTTATCTCGGTGTGCGAACAGTTGGGCTTGGACTGGCAGGCGATCGCCGACTTCCCCGACAGTCCGGTTCCTCCCTCGTCCCAAGGGCAGCCCCAAGACGCTCAGTCAGCTAGGACGGAGCCACAGCCTACAGGCGCAGTCCCCAGGCCAACCCACAACGCTCAAAACCCAGAAGGTTCTATCGATCCTGCCCCGATCAGAGCCCAGGTGAAAGACTACACCCTCCAACGCTGCCAAAGCCTGACCCTGCTAGGGCGAGCGCGGGGGCGACGATTTGAGGCTATCGCCCCCCAGCTCAAGATCTTGGACAGTAGCGACCTCTACGACTTGGCTCCCCAACCCGACAGCCCTAAAGGTGCGACCGAGGCTAGCCTGGTACTCACCGGGGCAGAAGCCGTTTGTCGCTACCCCTATCTCCATATCCTGGGGGCACCGGGAGCGGGCAAGAGCACCTTTCTCAAGTACCTGGTGCTGCGATGTATTCAAGGAGAGCTGGAGCCCCACCGTGTTCCCATCTTTATTGCCCTGCGGGAGATCGCCGGTCCCCTTAGTCGCAAGAGCCTATTTGAAGCGATCGCCAAGGTTTACCAACGCACCTGCAACCTGGAGCCCCAAGTCCTCAGCCAGCTATTCAAGCAGGGCAGCGTGCTGCTGTTGCTAGATGGTGAAGACGAAATTGCGGAAGACTTGTCGAAGCAACTAGTGCTGACCAACTTCAGCCTCTTCTACCGCAACCACGTCGTCATTAGCTGCCGCACCGCTGCCCATCAGCGCCTCCACCAAGACTTTGTCCAAGCCACCCTAGAACCATTCGATCACGACCAAATCCAGGCCTTCCTCGACCAGTGGTTTGAGCACAGCACCAAGACCAAAACCGGCTTCCTCGACTGGCTGGGCCAAATCCAAACCGACAGCCGCCAGAGCTATGAACTGGCAGAAACACCACTGTTGCTGACGCTACTCTGCATCACCTTCGAGAACTCCAGCAGTCTGCCCCAGGGCAAACTCCAGATCTACGAATTGGCCTTCGAGAGCCTTCTGGATGACTGGAATGCCAACCATATGACCCCCTGGTCATCGCCCTTCGAACAGCGCAGTCATGGAGACAAAATGCGAATATTGAAGGCGATCGCCTCAGCGGGATTCAGCCAGCGCGAAAAACGCTTCAGCGCCACCCGGCGATTTATGGCCGATGCCCAGCTCACTGCCCAAGATCTCGATGGCCTCAGTGCCAAAGACTTCCTCAACGACATCGAGCGGCTCTATGGCCTCATCCAACAGGATGGCTGGAACAGCTACCGATTCTCTCACCTGTCCTTTCACGAATATTTGATGGCCCTGTCAGTGTTGGAGCAGCTGGAACAGTGCAACCATGCCGAGGTCCTATTTCAAGACTTGCTGAAGCAACATGTTTTTGCTCAGGACTGGTATGAAGTCTTTTGCTTTGTGATTGAAGGCCTGCCCACTAACCAGGCTTTACCTGCTCTAACGCTCATGGCCAATCAGCTCCAGGATTATCTCGCTCAGCAAAATGCAGTTGCCCAATCCCAAGTTGAAGCCGGTCGCCAAGTCGCAGAAGCCTTGATCCAGCTCTACCAAAGCAATCCCCATAGCCCTAGCGCCGCGAAGCAAGCCCTAACCCCAAGCCCCAGTGAATCGGCTCTCATCATCCGGGCCTTCTGCACCGACTACCACTACCAATTTGATTTGGGTCGGCGTATCAGCCATGCGCTCAGACTGGACTATTCCTTTAACCACGACTTGGTGCTGGCACACTGTTTCAAGTGCAACTTAAACCAAAAGACCAAAGACAAACTCAAAGTCAGAGAAGCCTTTGTTTTTAGCGATGCCCTCACCCATGTTTGGAAAAGCCCAGACCTGCACCGGGCGATTCAAGCCGTGGAGACGGTGACTGAAGTGCGAGACCTGTTTTTCAACTATGTGCTTCAGCATCCTGAATTATTTCGTGAGGAAGTGTGCGATCGCTTCACCGACTACGCCCAATCCCACGACTACCCCAGCAACAGCGAAGCATCCAGCGACCCCATTCACCCCCTAGCCAACCTCCATCCCCGCATTCGCCAAGCCATCAGTAAACTCGTCGGCACCGTCTCCCGCCCGGACCAAGAAAGGCACCCGTTCTTGCAAACCCAAAAGCTTCAATTTCCCATCGCAGCCTACGGCGACCCCGAAGCAGTCCAGGCGCTCCAGAATTATTACCAGGGCTGCACGTTGCTTTGTGATGCGTTGAGAACGCGATCGGACATTAGTCGCGAACAAAGAGAGTTGCTGCTGCAAAGGCTGTTTTAACAGCCTCCTCATCCCCCAGCCCCTTCTCCTAAAGAGAGAAGGAGAACCGGACAAGATTAAACCCACAACATTTTCCTCTTAACCCAGCGCCCTGATCCGCGTCAGCGGTAACCCAACCGATCAACTCAACCCAGCGCCCTGATCCGCGTCAGCGGTAGCCCAACCAATCAACCAAACCCGGAACCACACTGCCCCTATCCAAACCCCAAAGTCGCCCAACCAATTGCTCTCATACCCACACACCGTTGTAGCAGGGGGTAATCCATTGGGGGAGACTTTGTCCCCCATTGGCGGGGGCTTGGGGGCTGGCCCCCATAGATTTGCCTTTTGCCTCTTGCTGCTTTCATCGCAATAGCAGTGATACTTAACCAAGTAGAAAGATAGCGTCAATTCATCAACTCATTCATCAGACGCTGAAACTCTGATTTAACCTGAGCAGGAGAGGTTCTATGTAAGCAAATCTGGTTGCAATGATTGAACTTCAGAAATACTTCTAATTCCTGACACAGCGCCAGGAACAACGCCTCAGTTTTCGTGACATTCGGCTCTAGGGCAAGATGGTGAATACGCAACAGAGATGCTTTCTTCTCAGCTTTGCAGTCCATCCGAGCAACCAGTTTTCCATCCCACAAAATGGGAAGACAGAAGTAGCCATATCGGCGTTTGGCTTCAGGGACGTAGCATTCAATTAAATAATCAAATCCAAAGAGTGTCTTTAGGCGCTGGCGCTGAATGACCAGGTTATCGAAGGGCGAGAGTATTTTGAGTTTGCTACGGGCCAACGGTTTGCTTAGATGTTCCAGTGAGGCTGGCAAAGCATAGTAAAGCTTATCGGCAACAGTCATCTGTAACAGCTCACCGGTCGAAACCATCTCCTCTAAGGTTGCTACAACCAACGGCTTTATCCCTTTCCGCAAATAGGCAATTTCGGCAGGTTGCCCCAATCCATTGGCAAGCAAATATTGGGTAATCAAAAATCGGGCGTATTCCTCTGGCTCTGGCAGAGTGGTATCAATGCCTGCTGGCAAGACCCGCTCGGTGAGATCATAAACCTTCTGAAATTTGATGCGGTGGGGCACCATCAGGTCCCCCTGCATAAACAGATACTCTAGGGCGCGTTTGGCAGGCTTGGCGTTCCAGGCACCGCTCTTTTTTCCGGTATTCTCAAAATCTTTGGCCATCAACGGGCCTTCGGTGGCAATGCGTTGTCGCACCAACTTCAGCATCGACTCATCGCGCTTGTACCAGTGGCTCTGGGCACCCGTTGCCAGCGCATGTTTGCGAGGCAGGCTGAAGCGGTAGTCCGCCATGGGCAGGTAGGCAGCGGCATGGGACCAATATTCAAAGACCTGTTTGTCGGCTAGCAGGCGATCGAGCTGGGAGGCTTGGTAACGAGGATTGCGATTCCACAGCGTATGGTGATGGGCGCGCTGTATGACAGAGATGGTGTCGATTTGGATATAGCCGAGATGGGCGATCGCCCCTAGCGTCGCTGCTGTGGCAGAGCCGGGTTGATGCTTCGGCGGTAGCCGCTGGGATTGCAAAACCAGTTTTCTGGCTTGGGGAAGGGAAAGAGATTCTTTCATGGGTCAGCAGTCTCCAGCGGAGCAAAATGCTCCAGAGGGAGCAGTGAAAATCAGAGCTTCTGACACATCCAAACGCTAGGAATCTCCACCGTAAACCCCGCCTTTCTATAGACGTGACGGGCTGGAGCATGGCTGGGGTCGCCGCCCGTTGCGACTGTGGCAACTTCCATTCCAGCTTGTTTCATTCGATCCACAGCAAAGTTGTACATCGCCGTACCTAAACCTCTCCCTCGATAGTCTGGGTGAACCGCATTCAGTCC
>CALLAT010000029.1 GCA_938002085.1 uncultured Pseudanabaenaceae cyanobacterium | reverse complement strand
CCAGCTTCCTTTCGGAGAATCTTCGCGATCGCTTGAACATGCTCATTCAGCTCTTGCTTCTCTTCAGGAGTCATTTAATCGCCTCAATATCGCTGGTTTGACCAGTATGCTTTTTCTCTTGAGAAGGTGACATGCTCCCGAGGGCAGTAGGCAATGAATTGGCGTCAGGGGGCCAGGGTTGGTTGATTTTGCCTCATATGACTGCTGAACAGACCTCAAACACGACCAGAGGCTATCCAGCCCAAGAAACCACCCAGCACGCTAGAGTAATCAAGCACATTTGAACCAAGGACCAGCGGCAGTGGGCCTGACTCGACGCAACTTCCTACGCTATAGCAGCAGTGCAGCCGCACTCGCCTCCGCCAGCACCCTCACCAGCTGTAGCCGCTTTCAACCCACTGCACTCCAAATCCAAGTGCTGGATGGCTCCATCCCCATCCAATTACCCAAACAATTCCGTGGCCTAATCAAAGGCGAAGGCAAAACCACCTTTGCCCCCACCGCCCAACTCAGCCAGTCCTTCAAACAGCTCCAGCGCTGGGCTACAGACCCTGCCAAAGTGCAGCAGTCCTGGACAAGCCGCATTCCCAATCCTCTACGTAAACCGCCCCGCCCCGCCGACCTCATTACCCTCGGCGATAGCTGGCTCACTGCCGCCATTCGCCAAGACCTGATTGAACCGCTAGACCCGGCGGAGTTGCCTCGTTGGAAAGAGCTGCCGGGGCGCTGGCAACAACTGATGCAGCGCGATGCCACAGGCTTCCTCCAAGCTGATGGGCCTGTTTGGGCTGCTCCCTATCGCTGGGGGGGCAATGTTATTGCCTATCGCAAGAATCGGATTGAAAAGCTTGGCATTGAAATCAAGGATTGGGAGGATCTTTGGAATCCCAAGCTTAAAGGTTTGCTGTCTCTGCCCAATTCTCCACGGGAAGTCATTGGCTTGGCGTTGAAGAAGCTGGGGCAATCCTATAACCATCCCAATCCGAGTCAGGTGGATGGTTTGGCTGAGGCCCTTGCAAGTTTGCATGGCCAGGTCAAGCTTTACGCTTCGGATAATTATTTGCAGCCGCTGTTGCTGGAGGATACCTGGGTGGCGGTGGGCTCCTCGGCGGAGTTGTTGCCCTTGTTGCAACGCGATCGCAACCTAGCCATCATTTACCCCAGCTCCGGCAGTTCCCTCTGGGCTGATCTCTGGGTCAAACCCAAGCCTTTTGCCACTGTTTCTGACAATGCGGATGCTTCTGCCGAGGAGATTGCCAATTCCTTAGCCTCGAAGTGGATCGACTTTTGCTGGAGCCCCGAAGTTGTCAAACTAATTACCAACCTCAGCAATGGCGCATCGCCCCTCGCGCTTCAGCCTGGACTAGATTGGCTCGAAAAACTGCAAAATCGTGAGCTGCTTTTGCCTGATGAGTCAGCCTTGGGAGAAAGTGAATTTATCTTGCCATTGCCCCAGGAATCTTTGGATGAGTACAAGGAACTGTGGGCCAAGATGCGTCGACAAAAACTACTGGGATAGACCCCAGGGACAATCCGTGGCGGATCGCATGTCTCACGAGTTCCTCGATAATTAGGCTCTCGAAATAAGGCTTCTCGAAAGCTTATGGCCGCTCTTTGGGAGCTTTTAGATGATGCTTTCCCTCGTTGAAGCTCCTATTCGTAAAATCATTTGTAATTTAGAGAAGATAAGTTTAAATCCACTTTAAATCCATATTTTCAAGAGGACTCATACTTCTCCATGATGGTCTAGACGATTCTCTTTTAAATTTTGTTTCCCAATAAATCTAAACTCTCTTCTACGGAGATTCTATATGGGAGCGATTGTCCCTTTGACCAGAGCAGGCATAGACTTCAGACGAATTAGTTAGTCTTCGGTTTAGAAAATGTCTTTATCCTAATGCCTTTCTTTTGATTTTTCTTGTGGAAATAAAAATACTTGCTTGCGAGACGATTGCTTTAGAATTTTGTTCCCAGCCTGAAGAAGAATATTTGCCAACTGCTTGTATCCATTAATTAAAGCGAACCTAGAACTACGAAATTTATTGAAAGACATAGGAGAAAAGTACCGATGGCAAGCCATTTGACAGATCCTTCCTAGGTGTTAATCGGTAAATTACTTGTCATATGAAGACTGATTGTATACCTTGTTTGAAGACGAGTGATTTAGATCACTAGTCTTCTCTCTTTGGTTTTCTATGCTTTCGTCTTTTAGGTTGATGACCTAACTGCACCTAACCAAACAATAAGAGTAGTCAGGAAGCTTAATATCACAGCTTCAATTTCTGACGCAAGCTTTGCTTCGAGTTGAAACTCTTGCAGAGTATGCGTTCAGGTCGAGCATCTGCCATGTTTTGACCTGACAGAATTTATCTCATGAGCACTTCTCAAACCCAAAGTCTTACCGATAAAATTGACCTTAATTGGGAGCCTCTCAATGAACCCGGTAGCGGTGGCTTAATTGCTTCTGTTTCCTTCAACCCGGATAACCCCGACCATATTCTGATGGGGGGGGATATGCTTGGCGTTGGTCTTAGCCTTGACGGTGGCCAATCCTGGCAGCGCCCTGAAGGCTTTACCACCTCCTTTGAAATAGAAGAATTCACTTGGAATCCGGACAACCCCAATATCGTTTGGGCTGCAACTCGTGAAGGTCCCTATTTGAGTCGGGATGGGGGTCGCAGTTGGGAACCTAAACGGCAGGGGATGCCGGCTGAATTCACCAATGGTGACCGGTTTACGAGCCCCATTCAGAAAATCATTTACGGCTCCAATGGCAGCCTGTTGGCCTTTGGTGGCAACCATCGAGAATTTTTGAAGGCGAATCAAAAAAATAACACCGAGAATTTTGGCACCGTATGGGAAAGCCGAGACAACGGAGAGAGCTGGTCGATCCGAGGCTATGTCAATCCTGGAAATACGGGGTCAGGCTACAACATTAAGTCTGTTACCTATGCCGCCGACAACCAGACTCTCTATGCCGCTGTAGAAGCCCACGGCGTTTATCGCAGCAATGACCAAGGGAAAACTTGGAAGCCTGCCAATGGTGGCAAGTTTAGCAATGCCAATGATATTGCAGCCCACCCAAACCAGCCCGGCACGCTCTGGGTTAGTACCGAGACTGGTCTGTACAAAACGAAGGATGGTGGCGCAACTTGGTTTGCTGCTAATGATGGAATTAAGTCCAACCACATAAAAGGCTCCTGGGAGGTCATTGAAGTTGCCCCGTCCGACCCCAATGTTTTGATGGCAGCCAACTATCAGCGCAGTGCGCTCTATCGCTCTACGGATGGGGGGGAGTCTTGGCAGCCCCTACGGAACCAGCCTGAGACAGCCTTCGATAATGGCACGACTCCTCGCTCTCTGAGCTTTCATCCCAATGATGCCGATCGCGTCATCCTGGGTACCTTTTCCACAGCATTCATTTCCGAAGACCAAGGCGACTCTTGGTTTGATGCCACCTCCCAACAAGCTGATGCGGCAGCTAATGAGTGGAAAGGTCGAGGCTTTGCGGGATGGGTGAGCCGCAACATTGAATGGAATCCCTATCAAACCAATCAGGTTGTGTTTCAGGGTATGGACCAAGCGACGCTGTGGCTCTCTGAAGATTTAGAAGGTTGGCGCGCAGTGCGGGAGCAGCCCAATGGTGCTTCGAACCCCATTGAACAATTTGGGGGCGGGTGGGATACAACCTTCGCAGCCGATGGCAAAACTATCTACACCACCTTGAATCAGCAGTTCAGTAAAGGGAATTCCAAGCGGCGAGGCATTGCCAGAAGCCAAGACGGCGGCAAAACCTGGGCCTACCTGAAAAATCAGCCTGGCAATGTGGCAAAGAAAACGGCCCATGCCTATGAAATTCATACTCTGCCTGGTAACTCAAATCATCTTTGGGTCCGTGTGGATGACCAGCTTTGGCAATCCAAGAATGGAGGGGATTCCTGGGGGCGGATTTCCTTAAATGGAGCCAAAGTTGTCGACCTTGCCGCCCCGACAGATATAGTCAGCAATCCAGCGGATGCAATTATCTATGCGGCAACGGAGTCTGGCGTTTACCGCTTTAAGAACAACAATTGGAGCAATCTGGGAGGCGTTGGCAATGGCGAAAGGGTGGACCTAGAGGTTGACCCCCATGACTCCAGTCGTGTGTACCTCGCCAATTGGAATTCCTATGGCGATGGTGGGCTATACCGTTGGGAAAATGACAATTGGAGTCAACTTTCGGACAATCGCTATATTTCAGATGTGGCGGTCAGCCCAAAGGATCCAAACCTCCTCATTGCCACAACCAATCAAAATCCCTACAAGATGAGCAATAGTGCTCCAGGCGTGATGATTTCCCGCGATCGCGGCCAAACTTGGCAGTTGGATAATGATGGCCTCGGTGTCATTCGTGCTCAAACGGTTGAATTTAGCCCCGATGGTAGCCAAGTGGTTGTGGGTACGACTGGCGGTGGTTTCTTTATTTCAACCTTAGATGGCTCAGCTTCTCCGACGACACCGAGCTTGCCAACGACGGTGCCCGGATTCAATTCAGGAGACTTTGCGCCTTTGCAGCCGGAAGTGACGCCTAATCCTTCAGAGGATGCTGGCCCTTCGACTCCCATAGGTGAGCAGCCCAGTCCCTTGCCAGAAGCAACTCCAACAGAACCGATTGTGAGTTCTCCCACTTCCCCAAACAATTCGATGCCGCTGAGGGTTGAAGTGGAAGACTACCAGGATTTTAGCGATCGCGATCGCCAAAATAGAGGTGGTGCCTATCGTCAAGATGCAGTGGATATTCAAGCCAGTGGCGATCGTGAGGGTGGCTATTCTGTTGGCTGGATTCGCGAGGGTGAATGGTTGACCTACCAACTAGATGTTGCTGAAGCTGGAAATTACCAGCTGGTGGCCCGAGCAGCTTCCTTGGTGGACCAAGCCCATCGCTTCCAAGCTTCAGTGGATGGCCAGTCGACTCAGGTGGATTTGACTGGAACGGGTGGTTGGAAAAACTGGCAGGATTTCACTTCCACAGGAACGCTAGCCCTAGAAGCGGGGCAAAATGAGCTGCGTTTGGATATGGAGAGCGATCGCTTCAATCTCAACTATCTAGACTTGGTTAAAGCTTCTGAGCCCTCGCCTTCAGGCCAGCCTGTCCCCGAGCCCGTCACCCCGAGCGCCAATCCAACTGACTCTGGAATTCCCGTTCCCGAACCCAGCCCTCTGCGCATTGAAGCCGAGGATTACCAAGATTTTCGTGACACGACCACAGCAAATCTGGGCAGAGCCTATCGCAATGACGGGGTCGATATTCAAAACAGCGAAGATACAGGAGGTGGCTATTCCGTCGGCTGGATTCGCCAAGGTGAATGGTTGACCTATGAGTTTGATGTCCCCACAGCGGGCGAGTATGAATTCGTTGCCCGAGGAGCCTCCTTAGCCAATCAAAACCATCGGGTGAGAGCCAGCATTGGTGAGCAAAATACTGAGGTTACGCTCAACGGCACGGGAGGCTGGCAAAACTGGCAGGACTTTACAGCTAGTGAAACCCTATCCCTTCAGGCAGGGCGGAATCAGTTACGGGTGGATATGCTCAGCAGCCGCTTCAATCTCAACTACTTTGACCTTGTTCCGACTGAACAGTCCGATGGTTTAGTGGGAGATGTAAAGGGTGTGTTTGCCTCTGCCAATCTCTCTTCTGGGGAAGCAGCAAATCTGGTTGATTTAGAGGAATTAGCTGTGCATCAATTTAGCCGAAGTTCGGATGGGGAAGATGACTTGTCAATGGATGATGATTTGATCCTGGGTGACGGTGGAACTGGCGTTTTCAATCATCCCCAGTCGAATCATGCTGCCATGGCGGATCAATTGGCAGGGGCATTGTCGTCAATGGGTGAGGCTAGCTCAGCGCTCCCTGAAGAATCCAATTCTTTAATTGAAAATGGGGCAGATGAATCGCGATTGAACCAAGCTTCTAGCCTGGTGTTAGAGCAGCAATTGGGAAGTGTTCAACTTCCCGTTAACTCTCCTGCGCAAGGCATATTTGGGGGACTAGAAATCTCCGGGATGCAGGCACTGAATCATTCTCAAAACTTGGAATATCAGCTTCTATCTACTGCTGCTTAGCAGTAATCCTGTGGGTAACTTAGCGGCCTATTTGAGAGCAGTATCCTGAGCAAATTGCTGAGAAACAAAAGGCTATCAATAGGCTGTTAGCCTATGGGAAATTGTAGGATTCCTGTTAGGCCTATCCTTTAGCGATGTATCTGAATTATTCAGATACATCGCTAAAAAACGATTCGCTTTGTCAGAGACTGAGCGAGTCTAAGCTAGGGCTTCTTTCATCCAACCCTGAATGGTGGAAACGACATCCTCTAAAGCAACCTCTTGCTTCTCACCATTGGCCCGCTGCACCATCTCGACCTTGCCCTCAGCCAGGGAGCGGCCTGTGACGACGCGGTAGGGAATGCCAATTAGCTCAGCATCTTTGAACTTCATGCCAGCACGACCGGGGCGATCGTCTAGGACGGTCTCGATGCCCGCCGCATTCATCTCGTTGTAGAGCTTCTCTGCAGCTTCAAGCTGGTCGGCGGCTTTGACATTGGGGACAACCACGATCGCATGGTAAGGCGCGATCGCAACGGGCCAAATAATCCCATTATCATCATGGGACTGTTCCACCGCTGCCTGGGCCACGCGGGACACGCCGATGCCGTAGCAACCCATCCACATGGGCTGGGGTTTGCCGTTTTCCGCCATAAACTCAGCGGTCATGGCTTTGGAATATTTGAGGCCGAGCTGGAAGATGTGGCCCGCTTCGATGCCCCTGGCGGTTTGCAGGGTTTGCTTGGGGTTGTGGGAGGCGCGATCGCCCGCCATGGCAATGCGCAGATCCAGCTGAACCTTGGGCAGTTCGTACTCCTTTCCCCAGTTGCCGCCCACGGTGTGGAAGCCGCTTTCGTTGGAGCCGGTGACAAAGTTCTCCAACTCCGCAGCAGTGGGATCTGCAAGACGCAGGAATTTGGGCGCGACGGTCTTGGACTTAGCGATGTAGTCGTCACTCAGATCCGGTGCAATGTAGCCCAGGGGCAGGGGCTTGGCGGCCCATTTTTGCTGGGCCTCTTCGTCGGGGACGGTGAGGGCAATTAGGGTGGCAGCGTCGTAGTTGCTGGCTTGGCGACTCAGTTCGTTAGTGATTTTGGTTTCATTAACGTCTTGGTCACCGCGAATGCTGACGAGTACTAGCACGGTCATGCCGTTGTCATAGACCGCTTGGTAGAGGACATTTTTGACGATTTGGGTGGCATCGCATTCCAGGAATTCCGCCAGGGAAGCGATGGTGGGCGTATTAGGCGTTTCTAGCTTTTTGTACTCACTGAAGCTAGAGGCTACGGCATCCTTGGGCAGAGATATTGCCTTCTCCACGTTGGCGGCGTACTTATCGTCTTCGGTGTAGAGGATTTCGTCTTCGCCAGCCTCAGCCAGAATCATAAATTCCTGGGAAGCCGAGCCACCGATCGCGCCAGAATCCGCCTGCACAGGCCGAAACTTCAAACCGCAGCGACTAAAGATATTGCGGTACGCCTTGTCCATCTCGGCGTAGGTCTCTTTCAGGCTCTCCTCATTGGTATGGAAGGAATAGGCATCCTTCATGATGAACTCGCGACCGCGCATCAAGCCAAAGCGAGGGCGAATCTCGTCGCGGAATTTGCTTTGAATTTGGTAGAGGTTGACGGGGAGTTGCCGGTAGGAGCCAATCAAATCTCTCGCCACTGCGGTGATGACTTCTTCATGGGTGGGGCCAAGGCCCAAATCGCGACCCTGGCGATCCGTCAGGTTGAACATGATCTGTTCAGCCTTAGTGTAGCCATCCCAGCGACCGGATTCTTCCCACAGTTCCTTGGGCTGGATCTGGGGCAGCAGGCATTCCTGAGCACCCGTGGCATCCATCTCTTCGCGAACAATATCTGAGACCTTGCGCAGCACCCGCAGCATCATCGGCAGGTAAGCATAAATCCCGCTGCCGATGCGGCGAATGTAACCGGCCCGAACGAGCAGCTTATGGCTAGGAATTTCGGCCTCTGCGGGATCTTCGCGCAGGGTGACCAAGAGCATTTGGGACAGTCGCATGGGGGCTTCGCGGATGGCGGTCGTAGGGTGGTCGATTGTGCGCCATGGCATGGGCCCTGCTGATGCTTCAGTAATGCTCAATCACAGCTGAAATGTAGCACCGGCAAATGCGCACATACAAGATTAGCTTAAGCCGGTCTCTTGTCAGAAGCAGGAGACTGTCCTGCCTAAACTCGCCTTTACAACAAGAATCCTTATTTTCTCTGTGAAGGGGACGTAATCGTGAGCCGATTCAGCAGGGGATTGCCCAAAATATACAGGTCAGTGCATGTGCTTTTAGCCACTCTTCCCCACGGATCTCCCCCCCGTTCCCTTCATATGTACAGTCCTACCCTTAATTCCATTTCGGTAAATACTCGCTTAGCTCCAGCACTTGCACCACTTGATTCGCCAGATTTTGCTGCTGATTCATTGAGCTGTTTTTGTGAAGAGATCTCAATCGCTGATTTGCAGATTGGGTTATCTCGAAGCCTCCAGAGCAAAATGCCTCGGTTGGCAAAACTCAATTTTTCAGAGCCGAACAGTTTTGAGCCAGTTGCACTTGAGCCAGTTGCGCTTGAGCCAGTTGTATTGGAATCAGTCGCATTGCTGCCAGTTGCAGTTCCTGCTGTAAGCCGAACTCTGGCAGGGAATGATGTCGGGGAAGACAGTGATGTTGCAAGTCGTTTGGCCAGTAGTCAGGGGGCTGCTATTAACGAGGTTGCTGCTAGCGAGGCTGCTGTTAGCGAGGTAACGACTAGTGAGGCATCTGGTCTTTCTACAGCGGAGTCCAATTTTTATTCAGCTCTAAACCAAGCCATCGACCAGGCCCTGAGCAGTTTAGATGACGTTATTCCACTCAGCGCTATTCCTGATGACATCGAGGCCGAGGACATTTTAGTTCCTTCCAATGATGTCCCTGGCGAGACCATCCTTGATGAGCTGGGGACTGATATTGATTGCTCTATTGATATTGATGTCAACATTGATCAAGCTGATGTTGTACAAGCACAGAATAGAGATGGCGCTGGTGGAACTGATGGAGCAAGTTCTTCAGATGCGATCGATGAAAGAGCCCTACTTGACCTTTTGAGTTTCCCTGAAGATGCACCCGGAAGTGGGCCTGAAGCTCCATCGCTGCAAGGTTCCGTGACGCTGGAGATTACATGCAGTGGCTCAACTGGAAACACTGTAAGTGGCATTGAGCAACGCTTCTTCACAGACTCTTTGGACTACGCTCCGCTGATGCCGGGCTCTGAACTGCCCGCAGGAACAATCATCAATTTTGATGAGATCAATGCTGTTCCATTGCCCGCCGGTACGGTCGTCGCAGAGCAGTTTAACGGCATCACAATTTCCACTCCCGATCATCAATTTGGGGCAATGCTATTTGATAGCGAAAAACCTACGGGGGGAGACTGGGATCTTCGTACGCGCGATCAGGGTAATGTGCTGATCATTTCCGAAGATGGGGATTCTACAGACCCTGATGACAATGCTGCTGGGGGAACCCTGCGCTTTGACTTTGATACTCCCACCGATCTGGAGAGTATTGGTCTTTTGGACATTGACGCACCGGGCAGCCGCATCGCTTTATTTTCTGGTGACGGTAGCCTCATTCGCTCAGTGGATGTGGTCGCTGCAGGAGACAACCGACAGCAGAGTGTGGACTTGAATGCTGAAGATGTATCACGCCTAGAGGTCTTTTTCCCTTCTAGTGGTGCAGTGACAGGCCTCGAAGTTGCTCAGGCTTCGGACGATGGTTCTGGCGAAGAGGACCTTCTGATTGGTTTGTATGACGCCAGCACCAATCAATTGGTCACAGGCTTAGAAGATGGCGATTCTCTTGCTGCTGCTGACTTTGACTTGAATGATGTCAATGTAGCGGCTGTGATTCCAAACGATAGCTCTTTCTTTGAGCAAGTCGGTAGTATGCAAATCCTTCTGAATGGCACTGCACCGACTGACTTCTTTGAAAATGTTGAACCCTATGCGCTTTTTGGCGATACAAGGGGGGACTTTTTCCAAGGTGCATTATCTACGGGAAGCAATTCGATTGCCTTTGAGCTGTATTCAGAGAAAAATGGCCAGGGTCAACTACTTGCCACTATTGAGCGTAGTTTCACTATCTCGTAATGGGGCCGGAGCTACAGCGTTTTGATGACCGTTGAAGTATATCCTGCTCGTTGAAAGCCTTGTCTGGCAAAGGCTGATTTAGAAAGACTGTATCTCACCGGCTCAGAAAACGCTGTCGCTCGACCTTTTGAGTTAGGCCTTTGAATAATTTGCATTGTGTCTTGAAGCCTTGATGGACTGTTGCCTGGTTGGCGAGTGGGCTGCCCAGGCAGTTTTCCTGATCTGAACCCTTTACAATCAAACGAGCTGATTTGACCTCTTGCGATCGCTCCTGCTTGTGAAATCCACCTCTCGCTCCATCCGCCGTGATCTCATCACGGCTGTGCTGCTCTTTGTTGGGGTCTTGCTCATTGGCATTCTGGGCTACCGCTTCATTGAAGGCTGGAGTTTTCTTGACTCTGCCTATATGACTGTGGTGACCCTAAGTAGCGTGGGCTTTGGCGAAACTCACCCGCTGACCCCTAAGGGTCGGGTGTTTACAATTTCGCTGATCTTGATGGGATTGGTCAGCATTGGTTTCATCGTCAACCGTTTTACCGAAGCCTTTGTCCAGGGCTATTTCCAAGACAGCCTACGCAACCGCCGGAGAAATAAGTTGATCAAAAATCTGCGCAATCACTATATTCTTTGCGGCTATGGTCGGGCGGGACGGCAGGTGGCCTATGAGTTTGCGGCAGAGCGAATCCCATTCATTGTGGTGGATTCCCAGCTCGACGCTATTCAAGAAGCGAAGCAGAAGGGCTTTTTGACTTTTATGGGCGACGCAACGCTGGACCAGACCTTAATAGATGTCAAAATTCACGACGCCATTTGCATCGTGGCTTCCATGCCTTCCGATGCGGATAATCTCTACACTGTGCTGTCGGCCAAGGCTCTCAAGCCAGAACTTCGCACCATTGCTCGGGGCAACAGCGAAGAAGCGGTGGTCAAGATGCAGCGGGCTGGGGCTGATGCTGTGATTTCACCTTATATAACGGGGGGTAAGCGTTTGGCGGCGGCAGCCATGCGTCCCCAGGTGATGGATTTTGTTGATGGCATTGTGACGGGAAGCGATCGCTCCTTTTATATGGAGGAGGTCATGATTGACCAGGCAAATTGCCCCTACGTGGGTCAAACCCTGCGAGATACGAACTTACGCTCTCAAAGCAGCGCCATGATTATTGCCATTCGTCGCCTAGACGGAGAGCTAATTCCAGGCCCCAGAGGCGATACGGAGCTTCTGGAAGGGGACATCGTTACCTGTATGGGCACGCCGGAGCAGCTGCGGACGTTGATCAAGTCCTTGATTCCCATTGGTTCAAAAATGCCCCGTTTGCCCAGGCATTAGTAGGGACATGACATCGCCATGTCCGCAGTTGCGTTAGATGCCTAATGGCTTTAGAAACTGAGCTTCAGCGCAGCGACGGGCACATCGTCCCAGGACTGTACTTCTCGCATTCGCGTAATCCAGCCTTGGGCGACTTGGTCAGCTGTGAGTTGGCTTTTAAAGGACTCATGGCATTCGTCGGCTTGCTGGCGATCGCAGCAGGCAATGCAGGAGTAAAGGATGCCGCAGGGATCGATCTGCTCATTTACCCAAATTGTTTTTGTCATGGCGCGCCATTTTCTCTAGCGAGAAAGGAATGTAGTGAGAGGACGATCTGAGAGATCGCTGGAGCCCCATGATCTCACGATTTTTGAGCTCAGGGTCCCATTCTTAGTATTCAGCCATGAACGAAAATGGTCTGAGACAGCCGATTCAATTGCTTAAAATCGATTTGCGTAAACTTATCTAAAGTCTAAGTCTTTGATTTTGCGTCATTTGAAGACTCTAATTTACATAACTAAATCAAAAACAAGTGATTACTCAATCCTGCTTTAGATAAGTTAACTGTGTCTTTCTGAGAAAGCTTGTAAACTTTGTCCAAGGCATAGCAAAGAAACATTGCTTTGCCCATTTACATACTCATTCTGTATGGAATGAAGGCTCGTTTCCATAGCTTTAGCTGTGGTTCGGCTTGTTTGGCAGGTATCTCGGCTCAGTTGTTAAGACAGCTTTGCTGAACCTTAGTAGCGAGTCTGATTGGCCTTGCCTCTGTACATCTTGCATTCATAACTACAATGACGACTACTCTTCGCAATCGCGAAAGTGGAAGCCTTTGGTCACGCTTTTGTGGCTGGGTTACCAACACCAACAACCGCATTTACGTCGGTTGGTTTGGCGTTCTGATGATCCCAACCCTGATGGCGGCAACCATTTGCTTCATCATCGCTTTCATCGCTGCTCCCCCCGTGGACATCGACGGCATCCGCGAGCCCGTTGCTGGCTCCTTGCTGTATGGCAACAACATCATGTCTGGTGCTGTTGTTCCTTCTTCCAACGCTATCGGCCTGCACTTCTACCCCATCTGGGAAGCTGCTTCCTTGGATGAGTGGTTGTACAACGGTGGTCCTTACCAGTTGGTTTGCTTCCACTTCCTCGTTGGCATCTTTGCTTACATGGGTCGCCAGTGGGAACTGTCCTACCGCCTCGGCATGCGCCCTTGGATCTGCGTTGCTTACTCT
>CALLAT010000028.1 GCA_938002085.1 uncultured Pseudanabaenaceae cyanobacterium | reverse complement strand
CTTCCCGCCCTGGCGAACGCCTTGCACAGCCGGGCGGGAAGACCCCGCCCCTGCGACATCACCTATCCACCATAATTCCAACCCGTTGTCTCTAGGTTCAACGCCTTGCCCTCGCGATGGACACCGGCGCCCACAACTTCACCCACAAAAACGGTGTGGTCGCCATGCTCAACCGAGCCCACAACCTTGCATTCCACGTAGCCCAAACTGTCCTTAATTACCGGACAGCCAGTCTCAGGGCCAATCTCAAACTCCACATCCTCAAACTTGTTGCCCGCCCGACGCAGGGGCTTAAAGAACTTCGCCGCCATCTCCTTCTGCCCATCTTCCAAGACACTCAGGGCAAAGACCCCGCTGGACTTGACCATGGCATGGGAACTGGAATCATTCTTGACACAATTCACAACTAGAGGGGGCGTAAAAGACGCCTGCATCACCCAGCTAGCTGTAAAGCCATTCACATCATCGCCATCCTTCACACCACAGATGTAAAGTCCATGGGGGATCTTGCGCAGCATTGTCTTTTTGGCTTGTTCGTCCAGCATGGAATCAGCGTCTTCTACAAATGGAAACCCCTTAATTCTCCCCCGTTTTGCGCCCCGTAGACTACTGTCCTAGGCTGAGAAGAGATCAGATCTTACCCCTGACGACCTTGCTGTCCTAGGACGGCTTAATCCAGAACGCCCCATGAACGCCATCTATCCCGGCAGTTTTGATCCCATCACCCTCGGCCACCTCGACATCGTGACCCGAGGCTGCCGCCTGTTTGAGCAGGTCACCATTGCCATCCTGCGCAACCCCAACAAAAGCCCCCTCTTCACCATGGAGGAGCGCATCGCCCAAATTGGGGAGGCGATCGCCCATCTTCCCAATGCCAGAGTCGCCAGTTTTGATGGCTTAACAGTAGACTGTGCAAAATCAAACCAATCGCAGGTTATTCTACGGGGATTGCGGGTGCTCTCGGATTTCGAGATGGAGCTACAGATGGCTCACACCAACAAAACTCTGGCAGAAGATATTGAAACGGTTTTTCTGGCTACCTCGAACGAATATAGTTTCCTAAGTAGTAGTGTGGTCAAGGAAGTCGCCAAATTTGGCGGCCCCGTCGACCATCTTGTTCCCGCCCACGTCGCTAAAGACATTTACCAACGATGCTGCGCCCCTCCGGCCCTCAACCCGTAAACTCAGTCGCCCAGCCTGCCGTAGAGCAATTTGATGGGGTTGACATCCAGCAGGAGCTCAATGCGCTAGAGGAGATGATCCTCGATAGCCCTCGCCTGCCCCTCACTGGAAAAACCCTCATTGATGAGGAGCAGCTACTCGATCAACTGGATATGATTCGGCTGAACTTGCCTGGCGCGTTCCAAGTCGCCCAGGAAGTCATCGGTCGTCGCGAAGAAGTCGTGCTCGAAGCCGAGAACTACGGACGACAGCTGATTGCTGGGGCTGAATCCCGCGCCCAGGACCTCACTGATGAGTTAGGCATTGTTCGCCAAGCGGAAATGGAGGCCAAGCAAATTCGCCAGCAGGTCCAGCAGGAATGCGAAGGACTGCGCGAACAAGTTTTGGCTGAAGTAGAGCAGATTCGCGAGAACGCCAAGCAGGATCTGGAGATTATGCGGCGCACGGCGATTGACGAAAGCGAAGAAATCCAGCGTGGTGCAGATGAATATGCTGACAAGGTGTTGCAAGACATGGAACTGCGCCTCAACGAAATGATGCGCATCATTCGCAACGGCCGCAACCAGTTGGGCCAGCAGTAAAGAATCGGGGTCATGAACCGTAGGGGCGAGGTCTTCCCGCCCTTGCCAGCGCATTTGCATAGCCTGGGCGGGAAAACCCCGCCCCTACCAGGGGGGGGAGAATTTTCCTGTCGGCGCGAGATCGGCACCTGACTGTACGGTCCTAGCGAATATCGACGTTAAACGGCAGCCGCGTATAGAGCCCTTTGGGATCGCTTAAGTACAGCAGCGGATCAAAGTCGCCTTGCACCGCCTCTAACTGCTTGGCCCAAAATGCAGGCAATCCCGGCTGACGCGACTCTGCCACTGCTCGCAACTGACTGCGAGTCGCAGGCGCACCGGAGAAAAACTCATCGATCAACTCTTCTTCCAAGCTGCGTGGAGCCGGGAACTGCTGCAAAGTCCAATCCCCCTCTTCTAGTTCGGCTATCTCAGCCGCTGAGGCGATCGCCTCATCCAAACCTCCCAGCTCATCTACCAGTCCCAACCCCTTAGCGTTGCTCCCACTCCAAACACGGCCCTCAGCGACCTCAGCGACCGCCTCACGCTCCATTCCTCGACCTTCCGCCACGAGGTCTAGGAAACGGCTGTAGATTGCATTGGCTGTTCGCTGACGTAGCGCCAGTTCCGCTGTGGTCTTAGGTCGTGCAATGGTATCGCTATTGGCAAAGGGAGCAGTTTTCACTGCATCCCAGGTAATGCCATTGTCATTGGCCAGCTTCTGGACATTGGGCAGCAAGCCGTAGGTGCCAATGGAGCCCGTGATCGTACCCGGCTCCGCAAAAATCTTGTTTGCCGGAGCCGCAATCCAATAGCCGCCGGATGCCGCATAGTTCCCCATGGAAACCACCACCGGCTTGACTTCCTTCAGCAAAATGACCTCACGGCCAATTTGGCTAGAGGCGATCGCGCTCCCCCCCGGACTATTCACCCGCAGCACCACGGACTTAATATCATCGTCCAAGCGCAGCTTCCGCAGCTGCTGCACCATGCTCTCGCTGCTGATCACATCTCGAAAACCGGACCCACTGATGATTTCCCCTTCCATGTAAAGGACTGCAATGCGATCGCCCTCAGATGCTCCTCCCTTACCTTTCTGACGTTCCTCACGAAAAGAAACATACTCCCCAAGGCTAGTCTCCCGGAAAGCCTCATCGTCATCAACATCAGTGAGCCGCTTCAGCTCATCCGCAATCTCATCGGCATAGGCCACCCGATCTACCAGCTTTTTCTCCAGCGCCTCTTGCGCTGTCAATGTTCCGGTCTTATTCGCAATGCCTTGCAAATCCGCTACGGTCACATCGCGATTTTCCGCTACTGTGACCAAGAAATTACTCCACAAGCTGCCAATCAAGGCCTCGGTTTGCTTGCGATTCTCCGCACTCAAAGACTTATTCAGAAACGGTTCCACAGCGGACTTAAACTTGCCCACTCGGATCACCTGCATCCCCACCCCATATTTCTCTAAGGCACCCGCATAGAATCTCACCTCAGCGCTAAAACCATCCATGGCCATATCGCCAATCGGGTCAATTGCGATGGTATTTGCTACGGAGCCAAGGAAATATTCCATCTCGCTCCAGTCACTGTCATAGGCAAAGATCGGCTTACCCGCCTCTCGAAACAGCTGAAGCGCCTTGCGAATTTCCGCCATGCTGCCAAAGCCACCTCCCCCGGCCCCTGCTCCCCCTTGGAGATAAAGCGCCACAATCTTCTCGTCTTCCGCAGCCGCCTCGATCGCCTGAGTCACGCTCCGCAGCGCCAAGCTGGAGTCAGGTAAATAGCCCCCCGCAAAAATACTTTCTCCCGTGGGCGTGTCCTGCACCTGGGTGCTGAGGTCGTAGACCAAAACCGTCTTTTTGCGAGCCTTGGGGGTTTCTGGTTCCGTATTCGCAGCGGTCATGACCAAAGCGGTTAACCCAACAGCCCCCAGGACTGTGAAGAGAATCAGGCCCACAACGGTGGCAACAACGGTCTTAATAAACTGGAGCATGGGCGATCGCTAAAACATAGACCCGCAAAGGGGCAAAGGGAAAATATAGAAAGGTCAAATAATGCAGGACTGTGCCCTTACTTCAGATATCTCTCTCACTACTAAATTTCCCACTTTCTTCGGCAAATCGCCCCTTTCTAAGGGATAGCGTTTTAAAACTAAATAGTGAAACGAAACAGGGATCGGAGTAACTGTTCAACAGCATTCCAATCCCTGCTTTGTCTAAAGTATCTGGCGATACAAATTACCGCCAAACAACCCGCCCAAACCTACATTGTTAGGGATTGCACATTGTTCTCAATCAGATCAGCCAAGTCCTTCAGGAAAGCCGCCGCATCCGCGCCATAAATAATGCGGTGATCGCTAGTGATATTGACCGTCATTTGCTTGCGCACCGCAAAGCTACCGTCAGCATTGGCGACAAGCTGGGGCTTAGAGCCACCGATTGCCAGGATGGAGCCTTGACCCGGAGGCAGAATGGCATCAAATGTATCAACACCGAACATCCCCAGGTTAGAAAGCGTGAAGGTGCCAGTGCTGTACTCATCGGGCTTGAGCTGCTTGGAGCGAGCACGGGTCACCAAGTCCTTCCAGTTGCGAGATAGGGAATACAAATCAGTTTGATCTGCCTGGGCCAGTACTGGGGTAATCAAGCCACCATCGGGCATGGCCACTGCCACCGCAATATTCACCGCAGAGCTGTACTGGATGCCAGTAGGCGCGAAGCTCGCATTGACCACGGGATGCTTGGCCAGGGTATTGGCAACAGCCTTCGCCAGCAATGCCGTCATGGTGACGCCCTTGGGCTTGACCTGCTTGTATAGCGCATCCAATGCATCCGTCGTAATGCTGTAGGCCACGCGGAACACTGGCACCGTCAAGCTAGCGTTCATATTGCTCACCACAGCCTGCTGCATACCGGTGAAGGGCTTCAGCTCACCTGGGGCCGCAGGAGGCGGTGTAGGAGCCGCTGCAATTACAGGAGCCGCTGCTGCCGCTGGAGCTGCCGCTGCAACTTTACTAGGCAGGCTCTGGCCGCTGGCCGCTTCAACATCCGCCGCCACAATGCGACCGTGGGGACCGCTCCCTGTCAGGGTCGCTAGGTCCAAGCCTGCTTTCTTCGCAAGCTTCCTGGCACGAGGAGAAGCAACAACACGACCGCTGGCCTTCGGTGCTGCCGCAACAGGAGCTGCCTCTACAACAGGAGCGCTAGCAGCGGGAGCCGCTGGCGCTGTCGCTGCGGGAGCACTAGGAGCAGCAGCTGGCTTTCCGCCTCCCATGCTGACCGCTTGCTGCTTAGCGGTTTCAATTTCAGCTTCGGTCTCGGCAATGAGGGCGATCGCCTCCCCCACAGGGGCGCTATCCCCTGCTTCAACCACGATGACTGCGACATAACCTTCGTTAAAGGTTTCAACGTCCATGTCAGCCTTATCGGATTCGACGATCACCACCGTCTCGCCTTTCTCCACCTTGTCGCCGGGGGCCTTAACCCATTCAACGATCTTGCCCTCCGTCATGGTGGAGCTAAGGGCGGGCATAAATACTTCGTGAATCATGGGGTGGTGTTCCGAATCCTGTTCTCAAACTGCGTCTAGGTCAGACCTGACAACTGCACTCCGAAGGGCATTCACGATGCTGAGGCAGCTCAGGTCAGGGCGGTTGGTCCTGGGCAACTGCCCATGATCAAAGCGTCTTTGTCAAAGTTGAAGCGCTTATATCCCGTTATTGATGGCTTGTAGTCCCTAGCTTGGGGACTTTTAGGCCTTTGGAATTGTATCTCGGGAGCGTTACTCACGACAAAGGCGGAGCCAATAGAATGACTCCGCCCTTGAATCGTTACGCGATCGCTGAGGACTGGGGTCTCATTGCCAAGCTCTCAAGCCCCAGAAAACACTGATTTAGATGCCACCACGAATGTCTTCTACAACACCATCCTTGATCAGCACTTCCACCTGCATCTTCTGGATCAGGTTGTCGCCTTTGTTCAAGTTGAAGAAGCTCTCCAACTGACCTTGGTTGACCTCTTGATCCATCTCTAGCATTTGAACCTGCTGGAGCTGCTGGAGGGTTTTGTTCTTCTGGGTCAGGATCTCATTCTTCTTCTGGTTGACCTGAGTCTGAATGTTCTCCATCTGCTGCTTGACCTGAGGTGCATCGGGCTCAGCACTTTGCTTCTGCATCTCAGAGATCATCTGTTGAGCTTGCATATCGAGCTGCTGCAGTTGATTGTCCATGCCATTAATTTGGTCCTGGAGTTGCTGCTGAGCTTCCTCTTTCCACCGGGGGGTCACAACAGCTTTCACGTTAATGGTGCGCTTGAGAAGCAGCTGGTTGTTAGCGTCATCCATAGGTCTTTTTACGGGGGTAAGAGTTGTAGTTAGACAAATATCTGGTCAATGATAGCTTGGTATCGCGATCTAACCACGTTGCGCTTGGTCTTCATGGTCTGGGTCAGCATTCCGTTCTCGATGGAGAAGGGTTCGCTGAGCAGCTGGAAGTTGACAATGCGATCGTCAGGGCGATAGCCAGGCCGATTTTGGACCTCCCGCTTTAATTCTTGGCGGAAGAGAGCCTGTACTTCCTTCTGGTCTAAATTGGCACCATCCGCAAACTGTAGACCTAGATTTTGGCCATCGGCCCAGGTTTGCAAGGCATCGAGGTCAGGAACAATCAGGGCTCCGATCGCCTTCTGGTCCTGTCCCACCAGCATGATCTGGTTGACATAGGGACTTCGCAGGCAAGCATTCTCAATCGGCAAGGGCTCAATATTCTCGCCATTGGTCAAGACAATCGTGTCCTTAGCCCGTCCCGTCAGGATTAAGTCGCCTTGGGGGCTCATCCAGCCCAAATCTCCGGTATCGAACCAGCCTTCCGTATCAATTGCCTTCCGAGTCGCCTCAGGGTTCTTGTAGTAGCCCTGCATCACCTGCTTGCCACGGATGAGCACTAGCCCCCGCTCTCCAGTGGGCAAAGGGCGACGAGTCTCGGGATTGACAATCAGGGTTTCGGTATCGGGCAGTTGCTGGCCATCAGCACCGCGCAAATTGCGCCAGGGGCGACGCACATGGGTGATGGGGGAGGTCTCGGTCAAGCCATAGCCGCCCAGAATTTCCACGCCAATGAGTTCGAAGAAGTCCTCCAGATAATCTGCGATGGAGCCACCGCCACTGACGATGAACTGGAAGTTACCCCCCATGCCTTCGCGGATTTTGCCGTAGACCAGGCGATCGCCCACCTGATGTACCACCCAGCGGAAGGGCAACTGCACCGCAGCCCCCAGCTTTTGTCCTGCAGAAGGCTTCAAATTCTCCAAGTCCAGCCCCTGAAGCGTGCGCTTGGCAGCGATGTAGGCTGCGCTGTTGTCGAGGAAAAACTTCGCCAGCTTCTGAGTCTTCTCCGGCTGGCTGCGCAGTTGCTTTTGAATCCCGTCGTAAATGGACTCCCACAGACGGGGAACCCCCACCATGTAGTCCGGCTTGAACTGCTTTAGATCCTGCTTGACATAGCGAATATTGGTGTAAATCTGAGTGGCCCCCTGGGAGAAACAGAAATACTCGAAGGTGCGCTCATAGCAATGCCAAATTGGCAAAATGCTCATCACCAAGCCCCCTGGCCGAATCGGCACCACTGCGCTGGCTCCGCGAGCCTGGGACAGCAGATTGCCATGGCTCAGCATCACTCCCTTGGGCATGCCAGAGGTACCCGAGGTGTACATCAACGTTGCCAGGTCTTCCTTCCGACGAGGCGAAGATTGGAGGCTATTGCCCTGCCCCGCCGCAATCACCTGCCCAAAGCTCAGCAGCTTAAGCCCAGGACATTCTTCAATTCCCTCAGATTCCTCATCGGTCAGCAGCGCCACGAAGCGTAGGCCCAGCTCACCCACCTCCGGGCAGAGCTTCTTCAAGGTCGCCAGATCCTGCACTACCAGGGCAACGCTATCGCTGTTCTGGAGGATAAACAGTAGCTCCTCCCTGGCAGACTGGGAGCCTCGCACCACATCCACGCCGCCGGTCGCCATAATGCCCTGGTCCGCAATCAACCAGCGAGGGCTGTTATCTGCAATCAGCGCTGTATGCTCCCCCGCAGCCAAGCCCAGCTGCTGTAGACCTATGGCAAAGGCTTGAATCTGCTCAAAGATTTGTTGATAGCTGTACTCAGCGGCTGGACTCCCATGGGGATCTCGCACAGCCAAGGTATCACTGAAACGTTGAGCTGCCAGAGCCCACATTTCCGGTACAGACTGCACCTGGCTATAGTCCGCTGCGGCTTGAAGATTATTCTGCTCCTCGGGCATCAAGGTAGCGGGGGCAGGGGCAACAGCGGTCATTGTGGAAATCTCCTGAATAGAAACAAGAAAGGAATTGGGATGCATCGGCGATTTCTGCGGAAGCTGATGCCGCGATCGCCCTGCAATTCACACCATCACTGGCGCAACAGGGAAACTTTCTGGAGTATAAGCATTTAGACCTGACTAAGACGAATAGAAAGGACAGATCCTTTAGCTGGACAAAACCTCTGGCCTAGAAATATAGAGGGAAGAAGACCACCATCACCCTTCAAAAACAAGAAAGGCAAGGAGCTATAGCTCCTTGCCTTTCTTCATTCAATTGACTCGAAGTTCAACTCAAAGTTGAGCTAAGACCCAGCTTAGAGAACCGGCGTAAAGCGCTCTTTCTCAGGTACCTCAGCGTACTCAGCAACAATTTGACGGAATTCATCACCATCAATGGTTTCCCGCTCAATTAGCAGGTCCACAAGGCGATCCATAACCTCGCGGTTGTCACGCATGATGGTCAACGTATCAGCGTAGGAGCTGTGAACAATCTTCTGCACGGCCGCATCAATCTGCTTAGCGATGCGCTCAGAATACTCACCACTACGGCTCATCAAGCCTTGGCCCAAGAACACCTCAGGGCTCTCGCTCTCAAGAGACAGCTGACCCAAGTCAGACATACCGAAGCGAGTCACCATCTGGCGAGCCATGCCGGCCACCTGCTGGATATCGTTACCGGCACCCGTCGTAATCTCATCTTCACCAAAGATGACTTCCTCAGCAGCACGACCGCCTAGGGCACCCATGATGCGAGCAATCAGCTGGTTCTTTGAAACGAGGCTCTGGTCCTCATCCGGCGCAAACCAAGTTAGGCCTTGAGCTTGACCGCGAGGAACCAAGGTCACTTTCTGCACAGGGTCATGATCCTTGACCAAAGTGCCGACCATGGCATGGCCTACTTCATGGTAGGCAATCAAGCGCTTGCTCTTGCCATCAATCAAGGGAGTGCCTTCCATACCGGCGACAACGCGGTCCACCGCATCATCAATCTCAGTCATGGTGATGGCATCTTTGCGGCGACGAGCGGTCAAAATCGCCGCTTCGTTGAGCAAGTTAGCCAGGTCAGCACCACTGAAGCCAGGGGTACGGCGGGCAATGACATCCAACTTGATGTCGTCAGCCAGCTTCTTGTCACGAGAGTGAACACCCAGCACTTCAAGGCGACCCTTGATGTCGGGAGTATCCACAGTCACTTGACGGTCAAAGCGACCGGGGCGCAGCAGCGCAGAGTCCAGCACGTCAGGACGGTTGGTCGCCGCGATGATGATGATGCCGGTGTTGCCTTCAAAACCATCCATCTCAGTCAGCAACTGGTTGAGAGTCTGCTCTCGCTCGTCGTTGCCGCCACCAATGCCAGCGCCACGTTGACGACCCACTGCGTCAATCTCATCGATAAAGATGATGCAAGGTGCATTCTCTTTAGCCTTCTTAAACAGGTCACGAACGCGAGAAGCGCCCACACCCACAAACATTTCCACAAACTCAGAGCCAGAGATGCTGAAGAAAGGAGTACCCGCTTCACCCGCAATTGCCTTTGCCAGCAAAGTCTTACCAGTACCAGGAGGGCCCACCAGCAGAACACCCTTGGGAATG
Organism: uncultured Pseudanabaenaceae cyanobacterium; assembly: GCA_938002085.1. Taxonomy (GTDB): domain Bacteria; phylum Cyanobacteriota; class Cyanobacteriia; order PCC-9006; family JAAUQQ01; genus JAAUQQ01. The sequence continues at coordinate 50,163 of CALLAT010000028.1, read as the reverse complement.
CGAGCACCCACAGCTGTGAAACGCTCAGGCTTCTTCAAGAAGGTCACAACCTCTTGGAGCTCTTCCTTGGCTTCCTCAATACCAGCCACATCATCAAACATGACGCCAGTCTCAGCCTGCATCTGGAATTTGGCTTTAGACTTGCCAAAGTTCATGGCCTGACCAGGGCCACCAGGGCCACCGCTACCAGAGCGACGGAACAAGAAGAACAGACCCACAATCAGCAACACAGGGAAAATGAGGTTGCTCACCAATCCCAAAATCGCGCCACCATTGCCTGGAGCGTGAATATCCAAATTGACGCCAGAGGCAACCAATCGATCAATCAGCTCAGGAGAGTTGTTACCAGGCAGGTCAACACGCATGCGCTGCACGCGGTTGTCTAGCTCAGGGTCAACCGCTTCAACAATTGCGGTCCGACCTTCTTCAAACAGATCCACGGTGGTGACCCGACCGGCGTCGAGATACTCCATGAAACGACCGTAGGTCATGCGGGTGTTCGCTGCGTTCTGGGTAGTGGTCCCACTGGAAGGCGCAAAGCTACCTTGCAGAAAGAAGAAGCCAATTAGCAGAATTGGAACCGCCCAAAGGGCTACAAGTTTCCAAGAAAATTTCATAGGTGCCGCTGGTCTCAGAGTTGGAACTGTCGAGTCTAAAACCTTGCTATACGCAGGATGGAAGGCCAGCTCTTGCAGTCGCAAATAAACTGAATCCGCCTCGTATAACCCTAAAAAGCTAGGGAAAGCGCTGGATTAGAAGAATGTTTACTAAATTTAACGTATTGATTGGGTGCAGGCAACCAAGGCTTTGAGCTGGAGAGGAGCAAAGCTGCTTGAGACCCATGAGAGGACCATGTCACAAGCGTTACAGATTTTCAGTAAGTTGCATTTATTCAGCCCGAGATCATGGAGGTCGGTTCCACGCTCCGCCCTAAGCCGACATTGTTAACACCTGCGACTGGCTTCGACAGGACAGAATACAGCAGTCCTATATTACGAAAGATTAACAGTTCTGCTCATGTGACCTTAAATACTTAAAAGGCTTCAAACCCTTGCCCTTAAAGGATTGAGAGATTAAAGCTTCAAAAGTTAGTCCCAGCAATTGAGCATTTCGAGGGGATAGACTGTCGCGGTGAATCTGTATATGAGACATTAGGACATAGTGCGATTCCAGGAGTCTTGATAAATCCAATGATCGGTAGCGTATCTTCTTTAATAAAAAGGGTTTTGCTGCTCTCCATAGCGGCACTGTTTTTCGTTTTTCAGGCTGCGGTAGGAACGGCTGCTGCTGCGGAATTTGACGTTGAGACCCGAACGGTCAAGGCAAATCCTGCGGGCGACACTACGGTACTGACCGTGAAGGAAGCGCTCAAAGGCCGCAAGCTATTTGGCTCCACCTGTAGCCAATGTCATGCCAAGGGCGTCACCAAAACTGACCCCAACGTGGGTCTAGATGCTGAAGCTCTAGCCAATGCGACTCCTCCTCGGGATAGCATCGAGTCTCTTGTGGATTACCTCAAGAACCCCACAACCTATGATGGTGAGTACGAGATTGCTGAGCTTCACCCCAGCATGAAGAGTACCGACATCTATCCCAAGATGCGTAACCTCTCTGACGACGATTTAGCCGAAATTTCGAGCTATGTCCTCATTGCGCCCAAGGTTTTGGGCAATCGTTGGGGTACGGGTAAGACCAAGTTCTAAAGTCTTCATCACCGTTTTGGTTTAAGAAAAGGGTGCTGCCATAGGTAGCACCCTTTTCTTATGGTTGAACAATTTCTACCAAGCAAAGGCGATTAAACGTCAAGATAGATCTCCATGATTCAGGAATTTGCGTCTGAGCGATCGCTTTACTCCTGCTGGACAGTTCAAATTGCGGAATAACATATAGCTAGGCTGGAGATAGATTTATACATCCCTGGTTAGAACAAGTCTCCCAAGCTTTTTGCTCAGTTAGACCTGGCAATTCCGTAACTTATTTAAAAGCTCTTGCTGTGGTGGGCCCAGGATGCAATAAACTCGCGCCGGCAACCACTCCCAGATTCCATTCTCCAGACGTCTCTACCCCATGGCCACCCAGATCATTCCCCTCGCGTCCCTCCGCAAAATGCGCATCCACATCCGTGGGGTATTGACGCTACCTGCCCTAGAGAACAGTCCCAATGCAGCCTTAGCTGCAGATAGCACCCCAGCAACCCTGGGAGACCTGGTCAACATGTTCCAAGCGCCCACGGCTATGGACGGTGGCGGTGAAGATGCCCCGAATGTAGAAGGGCGATGGTTTGTGAGTTCGATTAATCCCGGTGATGCTTTACTGCAACTCAAAGGTCTCACCGTAAAGTCGGGCTGGCGACTCGTTCCTTACTTATTACGCACTCCCGATGGCGGTGTGGGTCACATCTGCGCAGTACCAGAAGATAACAGCACCACCACCGCCTTGGTCTCTGCTTTGCCTGACGACGGAGAGTGGCATTATCCGCCTTATCCCAAAGGATCTATGAGCCACACCATGATGGCCCTAGAAGGCGATCGCTCTTCTGCCTCGTACATGATTGCCTCCATGCTTCTCAGGGAAATGAAGGAATTTGGAGCAACGGGCAAAGATCAACAGTTCACCCACCACCGCATGATCGATAGCATCCCAAATCAGCTGAAGTGGCGCTGGAAAGGGAAAACACCCAAGAATTTATCGCCCAAGGTTAAAGTCACTGAGACTGGAGCTGCTGTGGAGTTTTACAGCTGTCGAACCCAGAAACCTTATGCTCTATTCCACCATCTTGACATCTACAGCGAGGGAACCTACATGCCAGAGTCAAAGGATGATGCAGTGGCAGTCGTTGCCGACTAAAACTCTGCCAAGACGAGGTTGATCTTCAAACACAATCAACCCTCTCGGCTTAACGCTGAGACAGAAAAAAGAGCAGCCAGAGGAATTCCTCTGGCTGCTCTTTTTTCTGTTTTGAGTACCCATTAGGCATGCGTTGAAATGAAAGGGACTCCCTGCATTTCAAACGAGCTCTAAGCTTTCACTTCCTCTTCAGGTAGCTCAACTCGCTCAATGCGAGCGCCCAGCTGACGAAGCTTGTCATCCAGGGACTCATAGCCACGGTCCAAATGACGCAGCTGTTGCACTGTTGTTTTACCCTGAGCAGCCAAACCGGCTAGAACCAATGCCGCAGAGGCCCGAAGGTCCGTTGCCATAACTGGAGCACCCGACAGGAACGGTGCGCCGGTTACCACAGCAGTGTCGCCCTGGGCACGGATATTCGCCCCCATGCGCTGTAGCTCAGCCACATGCTGCAAGCGGTTCTCAAACATCGTCTCGGTGATGATGCTATTGCCTTCAGCCAGGGTCATCAGCGCCATGAGCTGGGCCTGCATGTCCGTGGGGAAGCCAGGGAAAGGCAGAGTGCGGATGTCCACAGCCTTGTAGCTATCTGCAGGCACGATGCGCACGGTTTCTGCATCATCAGCAATCACTTGACAGCCCATGGCCTCAAGCTTGGCAATCACCGCAGTCAAATGATCAGGTACCACAGGCGCAACGCTGATCTCTGAATGAGTAATCGCGCCAGCGACTAAGAAAGTGCCTGCTTCAATGCGATCTGGAATGATGCTCCACTCGCAGGTATGCATCTTTTCCACACCTTGAATGGTGATGGTATTAGTACCCGCCCCTTCAATTTTGGCTCCCATCGCATTGCAGAAGTTTGCAAGGTCCATGACCTCGGGCTCCTGAGCTGCGTTATCAATCACGGTCTCCCCTTCTGCCAGGGTTGCCGCCATCATCAAGGTTTCAGTGGCTCCCACGCTGGGGCAATCCAAATAAATCTTTGCCCCCTTCAAGCGGTTGCTTTGGCCCGGTACAGAGGCTTTGACAACGCCATGCTCAATCAACACCGTTGCGCCCATGGCTCTGAGGCCACGCACATGGAGTTCCACGGGGCGAGCACCAATGGCACAGCCACCAGGCAAAGGAATGTTTGCCACGCCCAAACGGGACAGGAGAGGACCGATAGCGAAGAAGCTAGCCCGCAGCTTGCTCACCAACTCGTAGGGCGCTTCAGAATGACCAATATCGCTGGCATTGGCCTTGAGGCGATCGCCCTCTCGTTCAATCTTCACGCCCAAAGCCGTGAGGATTTTGACCATATTGTTGATGTCTGCGAGCTGCGGCACATTGGAGAGGTGGCAGTCTTCAGGACACAACAGCATGCCTGCCATGATGACAAGAGCTGAATTCTTAGCACCGCTAATGCGCACCTTTCCGCTAAGCGGATAGCCCCCTTGGATTTCCAAAGCGGAACGGTCGACCTTATTAGCGGTATCGGTGCTGACCTGAGCGGTCTGTTGAAGAGCGGGAGTAATGGTCCTGTCCTCCTAGAGGGTGAGGGTGACAGACTCAACCGATTTAATCCCAAAGGATTAAGGAATTGAGCCAGGGGGCTGTTGCTTAAGAAATCCTATCTGCCAGAACACTGTCAAGCGGATAGAGCTCATCAGGTACGAAGAAACACAAGGGCCTCAGCCCTGAGGGTGCTCTCCCATTAGCGGAGAGACGAACCCCAGTCTCAGGACACAGACAATTTCAGCGATCCAGTTGAGGGCATTTAGGGAGAACTTTAAGAGAAGGGCAGCAACTAGAACACCTCACTTAAAAGCCAACGAAACCTACGACGATTAAGCCATATGTACATTAGGCTATCCCTAAAGTTATAGCCAATTCGGTCTCTTGTATGACCGAAAAATCCGGTTATGTCATCCGGTAGTTCCCCGACAAATTGACAGTTCACTCACACAAATCCCAGATCTCTCCGAGAATTCTCGGAGCTGTCTTAGGTTCTCTCGTGAGAGGGAATCCTCTCCCCGCGAACGTTTTGCGAGTTCCAGGCAACTTTACCTAACCTGGAAGGCAAATTAGGTAGGGGAGGTCAACTGATGTTCTGCCAACTAGTCAAATGGAGAGTTGTAGGCTCATCAGTTACGTCACAGATTACTCGGGTTCTGCTCCCATAGCTGTGATAAGCGCCTTTTTTCAGCAAAATGTCTGGGAAGATGAGAATGATGGCAACAGAGGATAGAAACTTCTGAACGACTGGATGATCTAGTTGACGAATTTCAACTATTGCTGAATTATGAGAAAGTGCTGGCGAGCCAGTGCAACTTAAATATGCGGAACTGGCGGAATTGGTAGACGCGCTAGTTTCAGGTACTAGTGTCTTCACAGACTTCCGGGTTCAAGTCCCGGGTTCCGCATTACTGAACTCTTTGATGTTCGAATAACGCCCACTCAGTCATTGTTTGAGTGGGCGTTATTGTTTGATTGGCTGGATTAATTGCCAGCTCCAAATGATTCCCCTAGCGCCTCGATGATGCCATGGCCAAGCCAGAAAATTTGGTCCTTACCAGCCGCCAAAATCCCTTAGTCAAGCAGTTGCGAAAACTGCATCGGGCTAGGGAGCGCAGTCGGCAGCAGCTCATATTGCTCGAAGGCACTAATCTGGCGGAAACCGCAGTTCAAGAGTCCTGTGAGTTGGACACTGTTTGCTTTACCCAGGCTTGGAAATCGCGCTATCCCCAGCTCTTTAATCAACTACAGGACAGTCCCACGAGGCTGGTGGAAGTGAGTGATGAGGTGCTCGAAGCGATCGCCACCACCTCCAGCCCCGATGGCATTGTCGCCACTGCCCCTCGCAAGCCTCCCCAGACCCCCCAATCTACCGTTTCATTGGGAGTGGCCGTAGAACGGCTTCAGGACCCCGGCAACCTTGGGACGATCTTCCGCACGGCTGCTGCTGCTGGTGTAGAAGGTCTGTGGATGAGCCACGATACTGTTGGCTACGACCATCCCAAAGTCTTGCGAGCCTCTGCGGGGCAATGGCTTCGCCTGCCTTTTGCAGAAGTTGAAACCCTAGAAGAGACCATCATCCAAGCCAAAGCTCAGGGGATAAGGGTGGTTGCCACGCAGCCCAAAGCCACACAAATGCACTGGGACTATAACTGGACCCAACCCACTCTGATTCTGCTTGGGAATGAGGGGGCAGGGCTATCCCAGCCTCTGGCTGAGCTTGCAGATGAAGCCATTGCTATTCCCCTTGCTGAGGGGGTTGAATCTCTGAATGCTGCTATTTCTCTTGCAGTGGTCCTCTACGAAGCCCAGCGACAGCGCAATTTCAAGAAATAGCTTGGGCTGACTCCCTTCACAAGACGTTTCCTCGCCAGCCTCTCCTTCCCAAAGGCTCCGCGCAGTTTAAGATAGACCCTGGGCAATTCGGGCCAGGAGAGGCGACGTGAGCGATTTCAACTACGACCTAATTATTATTGGCGCTGGTGTGGGTGGCCATGGAGCAGCGCTCCACGCCGTGAGCTGTGGCCTCAAGACGGCCATCGTTGAAGCCGGTGACATGGGTGGTACCTGCGTGAACCGGGGCTGTATTCCCTCTAAGGCACTGCTGGCTGCATCGGGCAAAGTGCGGGAGCTTCAGGATGCCAAACACCTCAATTCCATGGGCGTCAGCGTTGGTCCAGTACAGTTTGACCGGGCTGCGATCGCCGAACATGCCAACAAAGTCGTCACCCAGCAGCGCGAGGGCCTCATCGGCAGCCTCAAGCGCATCGGCGTGGACATCATCCAGGGCTGGGGCAGCGTTGCGGGCATCCAGAAGGTCGCTGTGAAGAGCGACAACGGCGAGCAAACGCTCACCGCCAAGAATATTTTGCTGGCCCCAGGCTCCACCCCCTTCGTTCCTCCTGGGGCTGAGGTGGATGGCAAAACGGTCTTCACCAGCGACCATGCCGTGAAGCTAGCAGATCTACCTGAATGGATTGCCATTATTGGCAGTGGCTACATCGGTCTGGAATTTGCTGATGTCTATTCTGCTCTGGGCTGCGAAATCACCATGATCGAAGCCTTGGATAAGCTCATGCCCGGTTTCGACCCGGACATCGCCAAGATTGCCGAGCGCACACTACTCACCCCGCGAGACATCGAAACTTACAAGGGCGTCTTTGCCACGAAGATCACCCCAGGTTCTCCGGTTCAGATTGAGTTGACCGATGCAAAGACCAAGGAAGTCATTGACGTCCTTGAAGTGGATGCCTGCCTCATTGCCACGGGTCGCATCCCCACAGCGAAGAAGATGGGCCTGGAAGAAATGGGCGTGGATCTGGGTCGCCGTGGCTTTATTCCAGTGAATGACCACCTGGCAGTTCAAAAGAGCGATGGCCAGGTGATTCCCAACCTCTACGCCATTGGTGACGCAACGGGCAAGTTGATGCTGGCCCACACCGCTTCTGCCCAGGGCATGGCTGTGGTGGAGACCATCTGTGATCGCCCCCGCACCGTGGACTACAACGTCATCCCCGCTGCTGCCTTCACCCACCCCGAAGTCAGTTTCGTTGGCCTGACCGAGCCTGCTGCCAAGGAGCAAGCTAAGGAAAACGGGGGCTACCCCGTGAAGTCCGTGCGGACTTACTTCAAAGCCAATGCCAAAGCGATCGCTGAGGGTGAAACCGATGGCATCGCCAAGCTTGTCTTCCGTCCAGACACCGGCGAGATTCTGGGAGCCCATATCTTTGGTCTCCATGCCGCTGATCTAATCCAAGAAGCCGCCAACGCCATGGCCCAGAAGGTCTCTGTCAACGACCTCGCCTTCTCCGTTCACACCCACCCTACCCTCTCAGAAGTGCTAGACGAAGCCTTTAAGCGGGCTGCTGGTGCCGGTGCCGGACATTAGGTTAGACATCTAAAACGCAGCGTAATGCTGGGTGGGGACATGGCATCGTCATGTCCCCAAAGACCCTGGCTGCCCAATAAATCGACCCATCTCTGGACCACATCAATCCCTTGGTCCAGACCATCAGCCCTTTAGAAAATCCGCCAATGAAAATTCGTCGCCGCCCTGTCAACCCGGCGGTTCGGGTTGCAGACATGAGCTTTAAAACCTCCTTGCAGCAGGATGAACCTAACAACATCCTCGAAGAAATCGTTTGGCACAAAGAATCTGAAGTCGATCAGCTGCGTGAGAAAACGCCCCTCTTTCAGCTCAAGGGCCGTGTCCAAGCTGCCCTTGCTCCGCTGGACTTTTTGGGTCGTCTCAAATCACAACCTACGACCCCCAGCGTCATTGCTGAGGTCAAGAAAGCCTCACCCAGCAAGGGCGTCTTTCGCGAAGACTTTGATCCCGTGGCGATCGCCGAGTCTTACGCCGCCAACAACGCTGCCTGCCTCTCAGTCCTCACCGACTCCAAATTCTTCCAAGGCAGCTTCGAAAACCTAGCCTTGATCCGCAAGGCTGTGGACCTACCGCTGCTGTGCAAGGACTTTATCCTCTATCCCTATCAGATTTATCTGGCTCGCTCCTACGGTGCTGATGCCGTACTGCTCATTGCAGCCGTGCTATCCGATGCAGACCTCCAATATTTCCTCAAAATTGCTAAAGCCTTAGGCATGACAGCCCTAGTGGAAGTCCATGATGATGCTGAACTAGAGAGAGTCCTAGCCCTCCAAGGCGTTGAGCTAGTGGGTATCAATAACCGAGACCTCACAACCTTCAACACGACTCTGGACACCACCTGCGAATTATTGGCTGAATATGGAGAGCGCCTCAAAGACATCACCATTGTCAGCGAATCCGGCATGCATCAACCCGCCGACCTCAAGCGGGTTTCGGAGGCAGGCGCAACCGCTGTTCTCGTCGGAGAATCCCTCATTCGCCAACCCGATCCTGGAGCTGCCATTACGGCCCTGGTGGGTTAACCCACCTTCCAATGAACTGCAACAGCAGAGCTTCAGCCCCTATGATCAGAAGCGACTACGTCAACCCTGTGAGCGATCGCCTTGGACTCCATACCCCTGCCCTCCCCAATTCATTACGAAGTTCCTCTACAACTGCTAGAACAAAAGGCTCGCTTTGCCGTGGGAGGACATCCAGCCCAGCGTGAAATGCTCCACGAATTAATCGCCACTTTGCGCAAAGCGATGGTCCAGCAGCGTCGTCTAGAAGAAAGCTGTGCCCGGGAGGGCTTAGAAGTGGATCACCGCTGGAGCCTGAATGACAATGCCTAACCCTAATTTTCCTGCGATGTAATAGTTGAACGTTCTAGGTATATCCCACCGTGTTAGGTTATGGGTTGGATTCGAGTTTTATTTTTAACTCGTAAATATACCTAAGAAGTATTCGAGCGCAGGGCTGTCCATCCACCATGTCCTCCACAACCACCGATGATCAGCCTGAAAAGCAAAAGGATTGGCAATCTTCTGCATCCTTAGCTCAACAAAACAGTGCTGTTAGTCCATTGCTGGACAACATCATTGGCGGAGCTGCTCGCTTTGCCGGGGCTCATGATGGCAGCCTTGTTCCAGATGATGACCTTCTTGTGTCAGACGGCGGCGTTTCAAGGGTGAATGCGATTGCCCCCGAAGAGCAAGGGGAATCCTCATCATCAGAAGATGCAGCCGAACAGTCTCCTAACGGTGGCAAAGCACAACAGAATCAGGAGGAGAGCCATTCGGCAACTCTCTCCGCTTCAGAATCGACTCCCAACCTAGAGCCAATAGATCCAAACCAGCCTGGCTCAGAGGAGTTGCAAAAGAATTTAAATCAGCGAACTATCCAAGACAGCCCATTAGACCGAGAGATGCTAAGTCTCAGCGAGCAATATGGTGATGTCGGTTTGTTAGCAGAGCTCAATGCTTTAGCCCAAACCCAGCAGTTCCAGTTAGAACAGCATCGAGAATATGTGCTGCGGTCCAGGGCCGAGCAAAGCCAACAAATTGAAAATTGGCGGGAGCGCTGTGCGGCTTTAGAAGAACAGCTCCAAGCAACTCTTGCTCGCGCCCAACAGCTAGAGCAAAGACACCTCGCTAGCCAATCTCAGGTCTTCCCCCTAGAAGCCCAACGGGATGCTGCTCAGCAGGTGACGGAACGCCTGCAAACAGAAATTCTGGACTATCGTCAACGGCAAGCCACCTTAGAAGATCAGCTAGACCTTGCTGAAGCCACCCTCAGGGAGCAGCAGGAAATCTCTGCCGCCCAGTCCCGAGGCATCGTTGCCATGCAAGCGGAGCTAAGCCAGGCCCAGGCAGAAGTCACTGCTTTAGAGACTCGCCTGTCCCACCAAGACCATCTGCGGCAACAGCTCAAGGCCGATGGCAGCCGCGATCGCCAGGACCGTAGTAAAGCCCGCGATCGCCAGCTCCAACTGGAACAAGAGACGACCCAGATGACTGGCCAGCTCCTCCGTCTCAGCGAAGAGCTTCGCCAAGCCCAGCACCAATCCAAGCAGTGGCGCAGGCAAGCCCAAACCCAATCAGAGCAACTGCGAGACATTGCCCGTTGGGCTGCTCAAGCTGAATCCATTCCCCCGGAACTCATGGCCCTGTTGGAGCCCTTGTTTCATAACCCAGACGAGACAGACGAAGCGCAGCAGCTATCCTCCGAACATAGCCAGTTAGCCCCCGAAAACAACAATCCAGTAGACCCTCATCCATCCTCCCTAGACCTGCCCAACTTTCCCCATGGCAATGTCTAAAGGTCTAAGCTGAGGCCATCGGCAGATAGAACGACTCCATGAACGCGATTGACTACCTCCGCATCAGCCTGATAGATCGCTGCAACTTTCGCTGCCAATATTGCATGCCCGAAGGGGCCGAGCTGGACTACTTGCTCAAGTCAGCGCTGCTCCAAGACGATGAACTCTTAATTCTGCTCAAAGAGGTCTTCATGCCTTTGGGCTTTACCCGCTTTCGTCTCACGGGGGGGGAGCCCTTACTACGACCAAACCTGGCAGCGCTAATTGCGAATATCGCAGCCCTGCCCCAAACCCAAGACATTTCCCTCACCACCAACGGCTTTCTCCTCGCCCATCAAGCCGCCGATCTTTACGCTGCGGGCCTACGCCGCATCAACATCAGCCTCGACTCCCTCGATGCCGACACATTCGACAGCCTCGCCGGAACCAAGGGCCGCTCCCGCTGGCAGCAGGTCTGGAACGGTATTCAAGCTGCCTATGAGATTGGCTTTGATCCGCTCAAGCTCAATGTGGTCGTTATCCCTGGAGTGAATGACAGCGAACTAATGGACCTGGCAGCTCTCAGTATTGAGCGGGCTTGGCATGTGCGTTTTATTGAGTTTATGCCCATTGGTAACGATGAGCTGTTTGGCGATCGCGGCTGGGTTCCCTCCGAAGATATCCGCCAACAGATTCGCGATCGCTGGGGTCTCGACGAAGGCTTCGTTCGCGGCAATGGCCCTGCTGATGTCTTCAAAATTCCCGGTGCTAAAGGGACCCTTGGCTTTATTAGTCAGATGTCCGAATGTTTTTGCGATCGCTGCAACCGCATGCGTCTCTCCGCTGACGGCTGGCTGCGCCCCTGCCTTCTCAATGAGACAGGCCAGATCGACCTCAAAACAGCGCTCCGCCAAGGCCAAGACCCAGCAGAGTTACGCCAGCAAGTTCAACAGCTTCTACAGCTCAAGCCGGAAATCAATTACAAAGAGCGGGATGCGGGCACCACAGGCCGCTATGCCAAAACGATGTCCCAAATCGGCGGGTAATCCAAAGTTTTTAGCACCATACCCAAACAAAAAATCAGCCTGTCGGGTATAGCCGCTTAAGCGACCCCGACAGGCCCATAGAGGATAACCAATAAAGCGATTCAATCTAAGGTGTCATTCCGTGCGTCTACTGCGCACCTGACGTATAAATAATATCTAGAGAAATCAACCTTTTGCAGCTATCGAGCAAACTTTATCGCGACTCTCGTATTTCTCGATAGAAATATATTTTTTACAGAGAATATCTTGGAATGCTAGCAATTACGGAACCTTGGCAGCAGAAGAACGTCAGTGGCTGCCGTCCTGTCGTTGTCTCTTCTCTCTCGCTTGTGATGCTTCTGACCTAAAGTCAACGGCATCCAGATTGCTTGGCAATGAGTGCATAAAAAAATCCTCCGCTAGCAGCCGCGCAAGCAGAGGATCGATATATTGACGGATTTGGGAAGATACGAGCTAGACCTTACGGGAGTAATACTCGACCACGAGTAGCTCATTGATGTTGAGTGCAACCCACTCACGCTCAATGGTGCCGTTGACCTTGGCTGTCAATTTAGCCTTGTCAAACTCCAAGTGGTTGGGCAAGTTAGCCAAACCGGGATATTCCAGGTTGGCTTCCACTAGCTTTTTGGAAGCATCGCGATCGCGCACGCTAATCACATCACCAGGGCGAATTTGGTAACTAGGAATATCTAGCACCTTGCCGTTAATGGTGACGTGGCCATGATTCACCAACTGACGAGCAGCGGGAATCGTGGGAGCCATGCCCAAGCGAAAAACAGTATTGTCCAAGCGCATTTCCAACAGTTGCAGGATGACCTGACCGGTGGAGCCTTGAACGCGACGAGCCTTCTTCACGTAACGAATGAGCTGACGCTCAGTTACGCCATAGTTGAAGCGAAGCTTTTGCTTCTCTTCTAGACGCACAGCGTATTCAGAACGCTTGCGACGACCTTGACCGTGCTGACCCGGCGGATAGGCCCGGCGAGCGCTTTTACGGGTTAGGCCAGGTAAATCCCCGAGGCGACGGGTTACCTTGAGGCGTGGGCCTCTAAATCGTGACATAAGTCATCCTCAATATAATCTTCCCAGTTGTCTAATATAGCAAAGAGTTTCGCGACTTTAGCAACCTTTTTGGCCTCGTATATCCGAAAACCGCAAAAGCCCCGTGACTAATAGAGTCACAGGGCTTGTGACCGGCTTAACGGTCTGGGCAATGCTGCCTAAGCGTGGGTCAAATTCTGCTTCACGACCTTAGTAATTTGGGCCATTTGCTGCTTCATTTGCTTCATCTCCGCCCGCATGTTCGCATTTTGCTGGCGCAGGTCCTCAACCTCGCTTTGCAGCTTTTGCAACAGCGTGGTGGCATCCAAGGCTACATTGGCCGCCATAGTCGCAGTTTCCGTTGGCGCTGGCTCAGCAGCCACTGCAGGAGCACGACGGTTCTTCGCTTTGGCCAGGGCAGCCTTGATCGCTGTGATCAGCTTGGTCTTGTCAAAGGGCTTGGCTAGGAATTCGAAATGGTTGAAGAGTTCGCCCGCATTTTCCTGAACGTCTTCTTCCCGACCCGACATCAGGACCACCGGAACCTTATGCAGCTCAGGGTAAGACAGCATTTTATTGACCACCTGCCAGCCGTTCATCTTGGGCATAAAGCAGTCCATGATGATCAAGCTGGGCTTCTCTTGATGGATCTTCTCAAAGCCATCGGCACCATCAACCGCTTCGACGATCTCCATATTGCCGGGGAGCATTTCTCTCACCTGCAAGCGCATTAGCTTACTATCGTCGATGATTAAAACTTTTTGAGCGGCCATGATTTTTCTCTCTGGTGCAGCGCTAAACGATGGCCCCTCGGGGCGTCGTGGAATTTATGCTCCTATGAAGTATTGTGCCCATCTTGAGCAAATTCATTACTACGGCAGTTGACGGAGCTGAACGAGAGACATTGATGCAGTTAATCCTCTATAGCAAACCGGGTTGCCACCTCTGCGAAGGTCTTCTGGAGAAGTTGGCGGCAGTTACCAATCTTCAGTTTGAGCTGGAAGTCCGCGATATTACGACTCAGGAGGCTTGGTTTGAAGCCTACCAATATGAAATTCCGGTGCTCTGCTGGGTCTCTCCCACTGGTCCCCAAGAGCTGCCTCGGTTGTCCCCCCGAGCCCCAGTGGCTCGCCTAGAACAATTACTCGCAACCCATTGCCAGTAAATTATCGCTAGGATTTCTCGAAAGAACGGCTCAAAAGAGCTGTTCGAACGTCCCATCACCCTGAATTCAAGGCTCTTGGCTATGAAATTGCGATCGCTGCTGACCCAGGTTCCCAATCTAAAATTTGACGCCGACCATGCTGCCCTGGAGCAAGCGGTCACTGGCATCAGCACCAATTCCAAGGCCATCCAGCCCGGCGAACTCTTTATTGGCATGCCCGGCACCCGTGTGGATGGTGGGACGTTTTGGCCGGGGGCTGTGGAACAGGGGGCGATCGCGGCGGTCATTTCTCCCCAAGCTTTAGCCGACAAGCCTGCCCCTGCTGGGGCAAGTCCTTGCCTCATCACAGGCGATGACATCGTCGCAGTCTGCGCCCAGCTGGCTGAAGCCTTCTACGACCATCCCGTCCAAAAGATGAAACTGGTGGGCCTCACTGGCACCAACGGCAAAACCACCACCACTCACCTCGTTGAGTTTTGGCTTAACGAAGCCCAGCGCAAAACCGCTATGCTGGGCACGCTCTACGCCCGCTGGCCCGGCTATCACCACACCGCCTCCCACACCACGCCTTTCGCAGCGGACTTGCAAAAAACGCTGGCAGCAGCAGCGGCAGACAACTGCGTCCATACAGTCATGGAAGTCAGCTCCCACGCCCTGGAACAGCGGCGAGCCCTGGGCTGTCGGTTCGAAGTGGCGGTGTTCACCAACCTGACCCAGGACCACCTGGATTATCACCCCACCATGGAGGACTACTTCGAGGCCAAGGCGCTGATGTTCAGCGACCTTTATCTCGATGGCAGGGCTGTGTTGAATAAAGACGATGCCTATGGCCGCAAGCTGATTGAGCGGCTGCCCGATGAACGGGTTTGGACCTACAGTGTCGAGTCCGAAGCGGACCTCTACACCAGCGGCCTTAACTATGGCGCGGCGGGAGTTGAGGGCACAGTACATACGCCTAAAGGTGAAGCGAAGTTCAGCTTGCCCCTGGTCGGTCAATTTAACTTGGCCAATTTTCTGGGAGCTCTGGGCGCTGGCTTACATCTGGGCCTTGAGCTGGAGCAAATGATGGAGGTTTTGCCCAAGTTCACTGGCGTGCCTGGTCGCATGGAGCGGGTGCTCGCGGAGCAAAATGCTGAGAAGCAGGACATTAGCGTGATTGTGGACTATGCCCACACGCCGGATAGTTTGGAGAACTTGCTCAAGGCAGCAAGGCCTTTTATTCCTGGTGAGGTCATTTGTGTGTTTGGTTGCGGGGGCGATCGCGATCGCACCAAGCGCCCCCTCATGGGCGGCATCGCAGCCCGCCTCGCCGACAAGGTCTACGCCACCTCCGACAATCCTCGCACCGAAGACCCTGACGCCATCCTTAAAGACGTCGTCGCAGGCATCCCTGATGATGTGACCCCCATCGTCACTGCCGATCGCGGTGAGGCCATCCGCCAAGCGATCACCCAAGCCAAACCTGGCGACGGCGTCCTGATCGCAGGCAAGGGCCACGAAGACTACCAAATCCTCGGTACTGAAAAGATCCACTTCGACGATCGCGAGCAAGCCCGCGAAGCCCTAAACCTTCGCGTCAACGCCTGATTCTCCTCAATCAACCCATCACCACGTAGGGGCAGGGTTCCCCTGTCCTGCCCGGCATTGCCTTGCCGAAGCCGAGGGCAGGGGGACCCTGCCCCTACCGTACATCTATCCATTAGGCAAAAGATGCCAGGACACTCACGATGTCTAGCTTGGGCGAGCCAGTTGTACACCTTCAAGAAGCCAATGGAGCTTGGTATAGCCCCTCCAAAGCGTCTTGATACCTGGGTTGCCATCGCCCTTTCGAGCCATAAAGCCACCCAGTCGAGCCATCCAGAGCATCGCTTGTTTCAAACTGGGCGGCTTCTTCGAACGGCTCTTGGGTACAAATTTTCGACGCAAGAGTTTCCATTCGTGCGGTTCTAAAATTACCTCGCAAGAGGCGTCGGGGGTCAGCCTAGCTCGGTAGGTCATCTCCATCAGCCGACTCGCGACAATGCTGTAAGTGGCTAAGGCCTTGAGTAATCGGTCACGATGCTGCAACTGTAATTCTTCAATGGCGCAGCCGCTTTTGAGAGTGTAGTGGAAACGCTCAATCAACCAGCGGTAGCTGTACCAGCGGACACAGTCGCAAGTCTGCTCAAAGCTATCAACCGGAAGGCTGGTGAGCAGCTTCCAAACAATCGGTTTGCCTCCATCGGGCGGAACGTTGATTTCTTTAACCAGCAAGGCATTAAGTTCAATGGGTCCTAGCTCCGGTTTGAACTTGCGTAGTCCATCAGGAACTTCAAGCGTGACGCGCATCGCCCGCAGTTGAACTTGAGCGATACGTGCCGCTCGCTGGGGATTGCGCTTGACTTCAATGCTGAATTCTCCAAGGACCGGAGCTTCACTCAAGGTGGGAAATAACCGGCCCAGTTCTGAGGTGAGCTTGCGGTTAGCTTTCGCTCGAATCAGCAGTTCACTGTTGGCTTGGCGAGGTTGAGCAAACAACTCGAAGATATCCGCTTCTCGGTCAGCGACCTGTACCAATTGAACTTGCTCAGAAATCTTGGCTTCGGCGGCGCTCAAAGTTGTCAGCCATCGATAGCTTTCTTTTTCTTCAATCGGTTTCGCTGAGTTTCGGACTTTGCTGGGAGCTTTCTTCTTCACGGGGGGACTTTCTCGGACCCAGCAGTGCTGATGCAGGAGCCCGAGAGGCTCGCCTTCGCCACTCACCGCAAAGCAGTTATGGACTTTTATGCCTTGGTGCTGAGTGTGGTTCAGGTATCCCAATCCTTCAGTCTTGCGATGGCTCATGAAGTTTAGGTCGGTTGTGTCTTGAATCGCCAGCACCGTTTCGCAGTCGAGTCCACGACTCACTGTTGCGCTAACTTGACTCTCCAGAATCGCTGAAGCACTCACCTTGGGATTTGACCAAAATCGATAGATGCTTTGCGCTTCACTCGCGCTTATACTCGCACCACTCACACTCGCTGTCGGGTGGTTGCGTAAGACTTCTAGAGCCTTACGCAACCGCCGGGCATGGCGTAAATCCTTGAAACAGCTGCGATTGACTGCTCAGCTTATCCAATCTTTCATTGGGCTCGGCTGGGACTTCTAAAATTACAGTCACATCTTATCTGCACCAGGGGGCTACAAGTCAACACCTGTAAAGCTTCTACAGACTTCTGCCTAATGGATAGACCGTACATGGGGGCAAATCTATTGAATGCGCATGAATTCGCGTTCCTAACTCGCGTTCAAAATCTCCCGCGAATCAAAATCAGGTGCCGCCAAAATAAACATCGACGTCGGCAACCCCTGGGTCATCGCCTGGACCCCTTGATAGGACTTCTTTAGCATCTCCAAACCTTCCTCTCCCTCAGGGCTCGCCAAGCCCAACAAAATCAAATCTGCATACTTAGAAGACTTCGCCAAAATCTCCGGGAACGGCTTACCATCCGCCACAATCACCTCCGGCTTAGCACTCAAACGAAACCGCTGTACCAAAGCATTCAGATTCGCCAACGCCGCCTGCTCCGCCTGGGCACTGGGCACCGCCAGCTTGAGATTAATATCCGCATCCCGCCACACCCGGCTGGTCTGCAAAATATAGGCCACGATTAGCTTAAAGCCACCGTTGCGTTGCAACTCACTCACCCAAATATCAATACGCCTCGTCTTGCCAAAGCCCAAATCTGCATTGTCCTGAAGGATCATCACATTGCGACCCTGACGATAGAAGGTCTGCAACATTTGGCAATAGCGGTCTAAACGCTCCTCATCTTGGGAGCAACCCAACAAAACCGTATTGGGAACCACAGGTCCTAATCCATAGGTCTGAACCAGCTGCTCTGCCCCCTCAAAGGTATCCTTTGCCATCATCACCCGCACTAACCCAGCCACCCCACGCTGCTCCATATAGCTGCGAATCGTAGACTCAGACTTCTGCTGCTGGCCCAGCTCTCGGGAACCACTGGGCAAGATACTGGCCACGGTAATCAAACCGCTGTTGTGGGTTAAGGCTCGACCCATTTCAATCAGAGGCCAGCGCCGGGTGGGAATTCCCGAAAGAATCAAAAAATGGGGACGCCAATTGCGAGCATCAGTGTGGGGCTCTGGCCCGAGCTTGAGCAGACTTTGGCGCAGCAGAGCTAGCCACAGACCGCGACCCACATCTCCCCAAGCACTCTGAATTTGCTGCTGCTTCAGCCAAATAAACACACCCAGGACGATTAAGGCCGCCAGAATCGTTGCCACAGAGTTGATCAAGAACATCACCGCCATGCAGCCCAAGGCCCCCAGCATGGAGAGGGACCAATGGACTCGGAAGGTGGGTCGGAATGAGGGACTCTTGAGGAAATTCTCCAAGCCCGCCGCCACGTTCAGCACCATGTAAGTGGTGAGGAAGAACATGGTCAGGATGGGGGCTAATAGATTTAGATCCCCCAGGGAAACAGCTAGCAAAACAATGGCTAGGGTGACAATTGTTCCAGTGCGAGGCTCGTTATCAGAACCATGGCCATTGCCTAGCCATCGTAGAGAGCGGGGGAGGACGCGATCGCGCGCCAGAGCCTGCAACACCCTCGGAGCCCCCAAAATACTGCCCAAGGCACTAGACAACGTTGCTCCCCAAACCCCCAGAGAAATCGCTGGTCCCCACAGGGA
This sequence comes from uncultured Pseudanabaenaceae cyanobacterium, assembly GCA_938002085.1. Classification (GTDB taxonomy): domain Bacteria; phylum Cyanobacteriota; class Cyanobacteriia; order PCC-9006; family JAAUQQ01; genus JAAUQQ01. The sequence continues at coordinate 31,726 of CALLAT010000028.1, read as the reverse complement.
CATCTTCTCCATCACAAAAGAATCTGCCCGCAGTGTCTCGCTATCCGCCCAGTTCGCCAGGAAAAACGGAATGATCATATAGACCAAATAGCCGCTGCCCACCGCCAGGAGCGTGCCCTTAGGAATAGATCGGCTGGGGTCTTTCAGATCACCAGACATCCCCACGCCAGACATAATGCCGGTCACAGCGGGGAAAAACACGGCAAACACGACCCAAAAGGGTTCCTGAGTGATATTTGCTGCCTCGGGGATCTCTGTGACCGAAGGAACCGCACCCCCCGCGAAAAAGGACAGCAGCGAGAGAATAATCGCCGCCATAATCACGTACTGAATACGAATAGCAAAGGCAGCGGACTGAATTGCTACTCCTGCTACCAAAATGGCTGTGACAATGCCCACAATCGTCGGGTCCAGCATGGGGAAAGCCCCCACCAGGCTCTCGCTAAACCCAATGACGTAAAGCGCGATAGACAGGGTCTGGGCGATGTAGAGCGGAATGCCCACCGCCCCACCCACCTCAAACCCGAGGGAGCGACTAATCATGTTGTAGGCACCGCCGGTGCCCACCAGTCGGTCCGTTGCAATCTCCGCAATGGATAGGGCTGTGAGAAACGTAATCGCCGTGGAGAGGGTGACGATCGCCAATGTCCCCAACAGGCCCACCTGGCCCACGACCCAGCCAAAGCGCAGATACATGATCACGCCAAGGATCGTCAGGATGGAAGGCGTATAGACGCCACCAAAGGTCCCTAGGCCGCTAGCCTGACTCTCTGCATCTTTAGAAAGCGTGGCTTCAGAGGAAGCTTTTCCGAGCTTTTTCATGGTGAAACCTAAACGCTGACGCAAACAAGCGCGAAGAATAAAGTAGAAGATGCAAGGCTGATGTCTGAACCTATATCGCTTGGGGCTTATCCCTCTCAGAGAGACTTATTTGCCAAAACCCAAGCAAGACTGAGCCGTTACTATGCCCGAGCCCATGGGAGAGGCCCCCAAGAGGCAGCAACAACATAAAAGTAAATTAAATGACTCTGAAGCCCAAAAAAATCCGTGTGACCAACAGTAGGGCGATCTGTTTCCCCTAGGGACTTCGGCCCCTTAACTTATCGCAAAAGTGGCTTTTATACCTTCAACAGCCTAGTAAAACCATAGGCTGAGACCACCTAGAGGCAGCATCGGACCTTCTATTAATGCTCTAGCCAGGTTCTAGCTAAATCCAAAATATCGCTAGCCAGCATCCTCTAGAATCCCGCTCTCGGGGGAGATTGCAAGCTCGTCCAAGCCAGTCAGCAAGCCACCTAGGTGGCCTCACCATTCAATCGCCTTTCCCGGAATTAGAGCCCTAGCCATTGAAGCAACGTAATAACACGGGAATCTCGGTTTTGCTTGGCGAGAGCAAATGTCGGTGTTCCGTGGAACAGCCATGGTTGTAACAGAATTGTCAAGTTAGATTGTGGAACATTGGAGATGCTAATGATTGGGTTACATAACCTCTGCATTTTCTCCACTGCTAGGTGTTAACTTTTAATTAGTGAAACCTTGAGCGAGCTTAATTCAATCCGCTAGCTTCCATGGAAACTTCCTCCGTGTCTTCCCTCGAGTCTCAGGTTTCTCCCCAGATGTCTACAGATATGGTCGCAGACCAATTAAACGACGTAGATGATAAACCTGGGACAGAGTTGATCCATAGCCTTGAAGCTCAGATGCAACCCAAAGCCCACAGCGGCAAATCTGTGACTGAGTTTCGCAGCACCTTTACTGACTGCATGGAAATGTATGCCAATGCAGACAAGGTTGCTGAGTACCTAGACGAACACCATTCTTGGTTTCGTCGTTGTGCTTCGCCTATGGAAGCAGAGTCCATTGGTGAAACGGGGTACGCCCTCAGCTTGGGCCGCTTTGGATCCCTCGGCTATCACATCGAACCCAAAATTGGTTTGAACCTGTTGCCCCAAGACGAAGGCGTGTACCGCATTCGCACCATTGAGGTGCCTGACTATCAACCTGTCGGCTACGATGTGGATTTCCAGGCTTCCTTGGAACTCAACGAGCATGAGCCTGACGATAAAAAGCTTCAAGTGGATTGCCTAACGCGCGTGGAATGGACACTCGACTTAGGCGTTTCCATTGAGTTCCCGCGCTTTATTCGTGCTTTGCCCGGCAATATGGTTAAAGGAACTGGCGATCGCCTCCTTCACCAAATTGTCCGTCAAATTTCCCGCCGCTTAACCCATAAGGTGCAAGAGGACTTCCATACCTCCATGGGTTTACCTGTGCCCAGCACAAAGTAATCAGCTCAAAAGCGACTTTCTCAAGGACCCCGTAAGCAATGCTGCTTTGCTTACGGGGTCCTTTGTCTGTCGGAGCAGCGAAGGCCAGGCTGAAGAGACCTCTTGGTTTAACGCCAGAAGATCCCTGGGTCATTGTCGTAAAAGTGTAATCTGCCGTAGCCCAAGAACTGTCCGCTTGGGTTTATCCCCTCAGGAAAAGCGGTTACGCCAAACAAATAAATACCAGCACTGGGCGTTTGCTGGGGTTGAAGACCTAGCTGTACCGTTTGTCCTGGCTCAATCCCTGGCTCAAAGCTAATCGTGATACTGCGTTCTTCACGGTCAAGCTCTACAGAATCAATGGCAAAACGCACCTGATTATTATCAGCTTGGAAAGCCACGGTGTTGTCTAAGTTGAAACGACCAAAGCGACCACTGCCTTCGTTTTGCTGAATCACCAACTGTCCCAGGGGCTCACTGGCATCTGCTGGGATCGAAACGGTGAAGTAGTAGCGGCCTCCCCAGGTTCGTGCCTGGTTCTGCGTTGTCTTAGTGGAAACTAACCGAGGCACCCCTGCAAAATGAGTGCTGCCATCAAACGTCACGGCTACAGCTGGGCCAATCGCCCCCGAAGCCAGTCCGCCCAAAGTCAGAGCAGCGATCCAAGTCTGCCGCTGCCCAAAAAGTTGTCTGGAAATGCCCATGGTGAAACATCTGCGGCGGAACCAAGCCGCGCGCGGCATCGATAGTTCCACTGTAGTGACTTTTCCCAGGAGTCTGTTTGACCACTCAATGACAGTTATCCAAACCATTACTGGCCAATAATGGCCTTCCAAGCAAAGAGCGGCAGCGCCAACATTCGCTTCCAACGCCAGGGCTCCTGGTACAAGCGATAGACCCACTCCAAGTTGTTGTCGCAGAAGAACTTGGGAGCCCGAATTTTATTGCCCGACCAAATGTCGAAGCTACCGCCGCAGCCAATCCAAATTGCGTTGGGACAGACTTGGCGATGCTGTTGAATCCATTGCTCCTGACGGGGAACCCCTAGACCAACGAGGATGAGCTTCGGTTGCTCTTGCTCCAGCTTTGCGAGTAGCTCCGCTTCGCCCTCCGCTTGGATGTAGCCGTCGCTGATTCCCGTGAAATTAATGCCGGGGGCTCGTCGCTGCCATTCCACTGCTGCGGCATCGGCGACACCGGGTTTGCCGCCGTAGAAGTAGACGGGCCAGCCTTGGGAGCCCGCTCGGCGCAGCATTTCTTCGGACAGCTCAATGCCAGGGCAGCGCTCGACGGGCTTGCCTCGCAGCTTGAGGTAGAGAACAACCCCCGCACCATCGGGGATCACGAGGTCAGCTTTGTTGATGACATCTGCCAGGATGGGGTCCTTTTCGGCGGCGATCGCCATTTCCGCATTGAGCGTCACCACATGGATACTGTCGCCTGCATTGAGGCGATCGCTCAGCCAGTCGGGATAGCTTTGAAGCAGTTGGATGGGCAGGCCCAACACTGTAGTCGTTTCGGGGCGATTGCTCAGGGCAGTCATCAGTCTCTCCGGCAGCAGCAGACTCTGGGTTAAGCAACCGATTTGAGCCGGGACTATTGTGACTTAAATTGCCAGAATTGCAGGGGCTTTTTCTCGGGTTCCACCGAATTTGCAGTCTTACCAAGCCTGAGTATTTCTCCCAAGGGTTTCAAGAATGCGGGTGGCAGAGATGAAAAAGACTTGCTAGACTGCCATCAACAAGCGGCCAAGCTGCACAAGATTTCTCGGGCGTAATTCGCCCAGGCACCAATGACTAGCACCCAACACTACAACTTTTTTTGGTTTATGGAGGTTCACCGGAAGTGAGGCTCTAGTTAGCCTGTCACAAACTTCTCGGTGAACCGCAGTCCAAGGGCTGCGGTTTTTTTATGGTCTAAAAGCCTCCCAATCCTCATTACTCCTTATCTTTCAACCCGCTTCAATCCAGGATTCTTCCCATGAAACCCGCTCCCCTTGTTGGCCGCAATAGCTCCAAACTTCAAGATGTCTCCACAACCACTGTCCAAGTCGGCAACGCCACCATTGGCGGAACAAACATTTTCATCGCTGGAGGTCCCTGTGCTGTAGAAAGTGCTGCCCAGCTGGAAGCGATCGCCAATCACCTCGGCCCCAATCGCGGCAACGGTCATATCCAAGCTCTACGCGGCGGTATCTACAAACCCCGTACCTCGCCCTATGACTACCAGGGCATGGGCCAAGACGGCCTGTCACTCATTCTCAATGTTAGTCAGCGCCATCACTTGCCCTTCGTGACCGAAGTTATGGCCATTGACCAAATTGAATCCCTCAGCGCCCATGCCGATATACTCCAGGTCGGCAGCCGCAATATGCAAAACTTCGACCTGCTTAAGGCGCTGGGCAAGGTCAATAAGCCAGTGCTGTTGAAGCGTGGCCTGGCCGCGACGATTGAGGAATTCGTTATGGCAGCGGAATACATCGCCAGCCATGGTAATTCCAATATTGTGCTCTGTGAGCGAGGCATTCGCAGCTTCGATAGCTACACCCGCAATGTCTTAGATATTGGCGCGGTTGTGGCACTCAAGCAGCTAACTCACTTGCCAGTGATTGTGGATCCGAGCCATGCGGCGGGTCGGCGGGAGCTGGTGGCCAGCTTGAGCCGCGCTGCGATCGCTGCCGGAGCAGATGGCCTAATCATCGAATGCCACCCCAACCCGGATCAAGCCATTTCCGATGCTCAGCAAACGCTGTCATTGGAAGCTATGGCGGATCTTGTGGAAAGCCTCAAGCCTATTGCCACAGCTGTAGGCCGCCGGGTCGCCGAACCTGAGCGCCTACTAATGGCGGCCTAAAGCAGAAGCTGTTCATCCATTCGCAGATCTTGAAACCAGAGCAATCAAAAGGGTGGCTCAACATCTGTTGAGCCACCCAAAATTTCGCAGTCAACCTACCAGCGAGAAATAGCCTTGAGCGATTCCTCTAGAGGTTTGCTCCGCGATTGCCCATGCCCGTCAACGACTTGAGCCTGGCGGGCGGCACTGCTAAAGCCTGATGGATGTGATGATCCCAAAATAGAATCAAACCACTTAATAGAACCATCGCGATGGGCAAAGACAATGCCATCACCATAGCCAAGTTTTCTTTCAACTGGAAAGCGATCGTGCTTGAAGCCTCAGTAGCTCCAACCTCAACAATGTTTCCATCGACAGACGCTTCGAGCTGCGTACGAACAAGCTGTGCAGAGATCACAGCCTCAATCGTGCCAATCACCTGACCCGTCCCAGCATCCATCACTGGTGCAACCAACTGAAAGGCTTGTCCATCATCCTGGGCTAGGCCACTATCAACGATGCCTCGCTGAGCAATGGACTGTTCTGCTAAGGCCCGAGAAACGGTGGATGCGCCAGCTTTACCTTGGATGGGTGTCACTACATTGCCCTGCAAATCTGTGAAGGTGATGGATTCATAGCCCTCATAGCCAGCAGTGTATTGGGTCAAGGCTTGCCGCTGCTCTCCAGGACTTAAGCTGGCACGGATTTTTTCATGGGAGAGTAGCGAGAGCTGTGACAGGGTCTGGATTTCATTGCGCCGCTTGAGGCTGAATGCGTCTTGGCGATTTTCGACTGTATCGGCTTGGAACTGAGTGTTCGCGATCGCAACCTGCCCCTGATTCGCAGCAGCCACTCTATAGCCATAACCTGCAACACTCATTGCCAAAGCAGATGTTAAGCCAAGTCCTAACACTAAGCTCGTAAGCCCAATTTGTAGATTGCTATTACGGGGCCCAACGTGCTTATTCTCACCATCAAATGCCGAGTCTACAGAAATGACGGACTTCAGTGCATTTCGTTTTTGGGAGGTATACATGTAGTTCAAAACCGTCTCGTATTTGTGCGGAGATGTCAGTCCTGAATCGAAGACCAGCGACTAGAATTTAGACAATCAAGCTCGAACAGAAAATTTTCATCAGTTCTATTCAAAAGCTTAGGCAAAGTCTCAAAAGCCTTTTGATCACATCATCTAAAAACTATCTGAGCCGTCAAGAAGCAATAAAAACAATATGCAAGTTAACTGCATGTTGATATATAGCGACAGTAAAAAGGTAATTCTTGTTTAGCAAAAAGGATTAGATCTTTAGACATAGTAAATTGCTCTTCTTTTTGCTTATTATTACTCTAATGGGAGTAATCGCTTAAGTCTAAAATGCCACAGACACTCAATGTTACCTAAGCTGTTTAGCAGGCAGACTTTCGAGGGAAATATAGATACAGGAATGCTGCAGCAAGATTGGAGATATTGGCTATAGATTTCTTAGTCGAAAACTCAACATGCAGTTAACTTGAATATTACTTGTTATTTTTTGAAAAAATAAAATCTAGAACTAAGAAGTAAAATTCTGTTGGGAAAGCAAGATCTCCTAACCAGTAAATCCACAGTTAATTACAGTGTTTTCGTGGCTTAGATGTTTCTTTAATTACATGGTTTTGGCGATCACTTATGCCCAGAAACAAGCAATTCAACTGAGAGCTTAGACAAGCTGGTTGACTTAACTTAGGCCACATTCAAGATGAATAAGAGGCTCGGAATCTCTAAAGCTCCTCTAGGTATGGGTTCTAGCGCATCTGTAAAGAGCTAGATTCAAAAGAAAAAATCTGAGCTGATCGATACTTTGTCTAGGCAATAACACAGATAACAGCACTATGTAATTCTCAGAGCTTGTTTGTTCTCGAAGTCTGTGGCTATGCGATTGTGAATCGCTCTAAATCTCAGTTCAATAGAGTTAGAGCAGTTTATAGACTCTATTCCAATTCGCTGATTTTTAGTTAGACCAAGCTCTAAACCTAAAACAGTCAGAATTGCTAACTGCAAAATCATCTTTTCGTTATCCAAGCAGTGGCTTAATACCCTTAACCCAGATAGATGAATACGGAATTTGTTACAGCTAGATCTATTGCAGAGGCATGGGAGCTATACAAATCACATTTAGATCAAATCGGCAAAACAAAGGAGATTGCCCTAGCTCAAACAGCATTGTTTAGATATACACTTCCAGGCTATGGCTGGGAGGACCTATCCATCAAGGCTTTGGCAGATAGAAAACAAAGTGCCATCAAGTTTATGGAGAGTCTAACCTTAAGTCAGCTTGTGAATGGGATTCCAGTTCAGCAAACTGTTTTTGATACTTTAGATTGCAAACCCTCCCTTCAACGAAGCAATCGATATCGGCTGAGGTGTTTCTTGAAGTGGTGTAAGCTCCAATCATGGTGGGCCCCAGGGCTAAACAAAAATGCGAAGCACCAAGCCCCCCGGCGGCGTAATAAGAGAGGCAATGCGAATCACACCAAAATTTCTGGCAAAGCAAAGCAGCAAAGCTACAGCTTGAAGGAACTAGCCCCTGCCAATAGCATGGGTTTATCTCCAGAAGTAGAAGTTAGTACCCGACAACAACTAGATCGCATTGCAGCAGAATTAGAACAGTTTGTTCAGTTCCGCACGAGTGCTTATATTCTGGGTCGCCAAGAAGATCCTGTCCGTCCCAGCACGGCCAATAAGGACAAGAACCGCATCTACCTCGTCCTGGGCTGGCTCTATCACCACAAGCAAGTCCCGCTCACTGAATTGGGACTGACAATGTTGGATGATATCTCTCTAACCCATGACTATACCCAGTGGCTCAGGGAAGAGCGCCAAGGCAGTGCTGCCAGCGAACTTCAAGCCGTTGTGGCCTTTCTAAATGTTGCTAAGTTTCTGCATTACCAACATTCAGACCAGCAGCATTGCGAGGCTTTAACCAAGTCCTATGTGGATATTGAAATCATCAATCAGCTCAGGAAGCTGAGCCGAGAGGTGGGCAAGCGTCTTAAAGCCAGCCCCAAGGCTTGGGTCAATGAATCTAAGAAATGGCTGGACTGGCCCCAATATTTGGCCTGTCTCAATTACCTCAAGGAAGATTGCCTATCCCTGACTTCCAATGGGCGTAAGCGATCTGAGCAGGCGATCGCCCGCAGCTACGAGCGCTACCTCATAGCCGCCCTATTGGGCTACATGCCCCCCGATCGTCAGCGCACCTTCCGCGAGCTGGAGCTGGGCCGCACCTTAGTTAGGGGCACGGTCGAGCAGGGCGTCTTCTGTCCCGCCACAGAAAACTCGGTAGCCCATTGGTACATCCGCTTGATGGCAGATGACTACAAGACGGGAGCAACCTACGGGGAGCAAATCATCCAGGTGCCAGAGATTATTTACCCTGAGCTGGAAGCTTGGCTCAATCAATGGCGAGCCTGCCTCAAACCCAGCCATGACTTTGTCTTTACCCAACTCAACGGCAAGCCCCTAACGGCGGTGTCCCTATATCAGCTCTTTCGCCATGCCATTTACCGAGCCAGTAGCAACCTCTTTGGTGAAGGCAAGGCGACAAACCCTCAGCTGGTGCGCACCATTTTGATTACCCATTGCTTTCGCATGGGAGCCTCCGATGCCGAGATGGAGGCACTGGCAGTGGGGATGAAGCACAGCCGCCGGATGCAGCGCCAAGTGTATGACCGCCGTACCCAGCAGGAGAAGATCCAGCCCGCGCTAGACCTAATGGCTCGGCTGGGCCAGCAGCAAACCTCCTGAGAAACGCAGCCCTAACCCCAAATCACATTCCACGGTAGCTGAGGGCAGGGTTTCCCTGCCCTCAGCCCCAATCCAGCTAGGTCAGGAGCCCACCGGTCCCTAAATCACGATGTTTGATGTACCTAGTCCTTAGCCTTAGCATCGTCAACCTTGAAGGTCTGGACGGATGCCTGGAGCTGCTGGGTCACTTGGACCGTTTGCTGCAACGACTGGGACACCACCTGAGAAGCCTGGGAAGCATCTTGGGAGATATGGGTCATCTCTGCCATTAACTGCTTCACCGTGGTGGAAGTCTCGGCCTGGGAAATGGTTTCCGCCGAAATGTCCTGGAAGGCTTGGTTGACCTGCTGAGACACAGACAAGATGTTCTGCAAGCTATCCTTGGCCTCTTGAACAGAACGCGAACCATCCACCACCTGGGATGTGCTGTTTTCCATGGCTTCGACTACTTCTGTGGTGCCCTGCTGAATCGCGGCAATAATTTGCTCGATTTGCTGGGTAGCGGCGGCGGACTGAGATGCCAAGGCACCCACTTCCTCGGCGACGATCGCAAAACCACGACCTTCATCCCCTGCCTTGGACGCCTCAATACCGGCATTGACTGCCAACATATTGGTCTTCAAGGCAATCTGGTTAATCAGCTCAACCACCTTGGAAATCTGCTGGGAGGACTCGCCCAGGCGTTTAACCTTCTTGGCCGTTTCAGCCACGGCATCCCGCACCTGAAGGATGGAATCCACCGTGTGCTCCATGGCGATGCCACCCGCTTCAGCGGTTTGGGCAGATTGCTGGGACGCTTCGGCGGCCTGTTGGGCTCGCTCGGCCACGGCCTGGAGTGCCGCAGTCATGACCTCAACGGAATCGAGAACGTTGGCAATTTTCTCAGCCTGCTGGGCCGAGTCTGCTGCCAATTCACGAATGGAGGAGTCGTTTTCTAGGACGGAACCATCAACTTTAGAAGCCGCTTCCTGGACCTGCATGATGATGTGACAAAGATTCTCGACCAGGCTGTTGAAGAACTCAGCAATGACGCCGAGGTCGCCATCCATGCTGTCGGCGCGGACGGTGAGGTCACCAGCGGCCACGCCTTCCACCTGGGCTAGGAGCTGGGCGATCGCCGCTTGCAGATCTTGGCTCTGCTGACGCTCTTCCTGGGCGATCAAGCGACGCTTCTCATAGGCAAAGTAGCTGTGCAGGGGCATGGCCAGTTGCTGGGCAAAGTGATGCATCATGGCAATTTCTGCCTCGCTCCAGGGGTGGGGCTCAATGCAGTCGTTGGCGATGAGTAAGCCGAGGAGATCATCATCCTGAATAATCGGGACAATCAGGTTGGCTTTAATTTCCAAGCTGGCCAGGAGCCAGAGGTGCTCGGGGTCCAGGGCAGCGTCAATGTGGAAGACATTATCGTTTTGGACAATCTTGCCCTTGGCATATTCCTGCTTGATCGATTCAGGAATGCAGTTATCGCGAATGTCTAAATCAACGACAGAAGGCCATTCGTCGGAGACCGATTCGCCCACGACATAGCCATCCTTATCGGGGGTGAAGCGATAGACCACCATGCGGTCCACTTCCAGCACCTGTTGGAACTCATTCAAGGTGGGGGTGAGTAGGGAGCGGATTTCTTCGAGATCGCGGGAGCGGGCGATCGCCAAGAACCGCTCAGCTTGAGATGCGGAATGGACCTGCTGCTGGGAGAAACGATGTTGAATGGATTGGGCTGAATGGTTCAATGCTTGAGCCAGTTGGGACAGCTCATCCTTACCTTGGGGTAAGTCAACGCGAGCATTGAGTTCGCCCTCGCCCAGCTTATTGAGGGTCGTGGATGTGGCACGCAGCACCTTACTCATGCGCATGGCCCAAAACAGGCCCATGGCTGGAATCGCTAAAGTCGCAGTGGCCAGACCCAGAAGCAACAGAATGCTCAGTCGCTGGTTGACTTCAAACCGAATATCAGGCAAGTCCTCTATGGGCTGCTGAACCAGACTCGTCAGGCTGGGTTGAGGGGCAGTGTTCTCTGTCAGCGGTAGAACAGTGGCATGGGCAACAGAGACATCTTCGGCCTCATCCTCGGAAGCCAGTTGCTGAGCCGCTTGAGGCTTGTCTAATGCCTCTAGGAGGCCAGGCCATTGGGACTTGACTGATTGGCCTAGCAGTTCGGACTGATTGGGGGGCGTCATGACGTAGCGATCGCCGCTATCCAACAGGAATAGCTCGGTCTCATCAGCATCTGCTGCCGTCATTTTCAGCGCATCGTAGAGTGCAGCCTCTGCGAGGCGAGCATGGATAATGCCCAACAAATTTCCTGTCTCGGCATCCCGAATGGGCGCGGCAAAATCAAACTGCCCTTGGGGGGAAACGGTATAAATCGCCTGATCTGCTTCTAAGGCAGCCTGGAAATAGGGCTGCTGAGCCTGGTTGCCCGTTTCAGCCCCAGAGGTTTGCAGCAAAACGCTGCCCTCCGGCGTCACATAGGTAATGTTTTTGTAGACCTGATAGGTCTCTAAATATTGTTGCAAGGCCCCCTGTCGTTCCGAAGGGGTTAGACCGTACCAAACCTTTAAGTTCACCAACAGGGGCAAGTTGGATAGGGTTTGAATATCTTTAAGGCGGAGCTGAATAAAATCTTGGGTGCCCTCTGCTAGGGCGATCGCTTGAGCCTGACTGCGCTCTAGCTGCTCCTCTTGAACCCGTTCCGCTTCTAGAGAGTGCTGGTAAAACGCAGTTCCTAATGCGGCCGCTAAGGGAGCGCTACCCAAAAGGAGAATGAACATCACCACCCTGGATCTTAGCCAACCTTGTTTTCGACCTGGGGTGGGGATCTGGGGAGTTATCCCCTCTTCGACCTTGGCAGACTGGGCTAAATCGCCATGCATCTCCTCAATCACATTGGCGGAGATTTGCCAAAATTCCTTTGGCGTCATCTGCTGAGCGGAGGCATTTACTGCCTGAGAAGATGGAACGGAACTAAAGGGTTGAGATTGCCTCTCCTTGCGAGGGTTTCCGGGTTTTGCGTTGCGCGCCAAATGCTGCGAACGCTTTGATTGAGAAGAAGCCATGCTGAGACACAGGAACAATGGGTGCAAGGTGGTAGAAGCACACCAGAAACTGTGTAGAACACTTAGCGAAAGAATGGAGAAACTACGCAGCTAATACGCATTCAAAATCCGTATTATGCGACTTGCCATGTATTAACTTGTAATCAGATTGCCCTACATTAAGCCTTCTGAACTAAGGGAATATGCGGTACCACCTAGGCAGATCAGATTACCTATAAAACTTTTCTTACTTAAAGTCTTCAGTATTGAGTGACCGCTATCACTTAGCACCCAGATTTGAATCAAAAAAGCCCCCCATTGCGTAAAACAACGGAGGGCTTTGATTAGACTAAAGAGCCTGATTTACTTCAACAACTCAATGTTGGTGAACAGAAATTCAGCCACAGGTGCACCACCATCTTTAGGGGCAATTGCACGACGGTTGAGAATGGAGTAGCCGTCCACCTTTTCGTATTCATCTTCAAACAGGCTCACACCGCTGGTTTGCTCGCCCGTTTTGGGATCAGAGTAGACCGAATCATACTCGTGGGAGAGGTATCCTTCGCCGGTTTGGTGGCTGCTCTGGGTGTGGATGGTGACGACGGTGCCATGCATGTGGCGGTGAACCAAAGTCACTTCGTTACCGTTGCCCTTATCAGTGACTTCGTAGCGATCGCCCTCAGCCCCGTTGGTAATCATCAGCTCAACGGCACCATTTTCCTTGGTCTCGCCATATTCAAAGCTGTTCTTAGCGTGGGTCTTTTCAAAGGGGCGACGCACCCGGTGGATTGCAGTCTCCCACAATTGATTTTTAACCGCCTTGTAAACGTCCTCGTCTTCAATTCCCGTAATTTCGCCGGAAAAACCCATGCGAGGGTCAGGGGAGACTGTGGCCTTACCGTGGAACTCAGCATCGCCGCACTTGTAGGTCACATCTGCGGTGTAGCCAGGAAACTTCTCATCCCAGGTGTAGCGGTTGTCGTAGGCGGTACGGAAAAAGTCTTTGGCAGCAGTTTTTACAGCAGTCATATATCTTCTTTCGTCGGTGGCTTTCTCATTAGTGTAGCGCTTGGGCCTATCCAGGGAAGTACGGGCAGTTCTACAAAACAGGGAGGATGTGACTGAGCCAGAAGCCTCTTAAGTCTCTTGGGGCTGCATGACATTTAAGGGTTCACAAAAAGCGACTAAGCCTTGCTGGAACGCCGCGATCGCCACAGGCAGAACCAATGGCTTTGGACAGCTGGAGCTGTCGCTTAAATGGCGTACCAGATCAGGCACCTCAGGCGACTTCTCGGCCTGGGCCGACAGTTGGCAAATGGCCACGCGGTAGCGTTTGGTGTAGCTCAGCAGCCATTGGTCGCTATTGTCGGGGGTTAAGCCTGCATGGAGTGCAAGGTTGATGGCGGCATCTTCAACATCACCATCACAGTCTTCGATTTCGTTGAGCGATTTTGTCATGCCAGGGTAGTCAGCCAGCTCAGCCCGCCAACGGTCCAACTGCTCCAAATCAACGTTCAGCATGGGCAAGGAAAGGAAGAGACAATCAATTAATCAGAGCCCGATTGCCAGGCCAATTGCCAAGCCAATCTGCTCGATTATTGACCACCTTAGCGTCACTCCTAAGGCCCGCGCTGCTGACCGTTACAAGCTGTTCACAACCTGCGACGGCGAATTAATCACAGCCACCGTCTAAGCTCAATTGCATCCAGCCCCAATCACAGCTGATACTGACGAAATACATCGCTAGCCGCACGGTGTAAGAGCGAGTGGCGATGAACCAATTCCATCAAATCCTCGCCATAGCCCCCGCCAATGACGCAGGCTACGGGATAGCCCTGGCTGACGCAGGTACTGAGCACTTGCATTTCTCGACGGAAGATTCCGGTGTCGGTGAGGGCTAGTTTGCCGAGGCGATCGCCCACATGGGGATCCACCCCCGCGTTATAGAAAACGATATCCGGCTTCACCTGCTCCAACAGCCCTGGCAAATGCTCCCCCAGGATTCTTAGATACTCATCATCTTCCGTCCCCTCATCCAGGGGCACATCCAAATCACTATCCTTCTTGCGCAGCGGAAAGTTAATGCCGCAATGCATCGAGAAGGTAAAAACTTCGGGCTGATCACGAAATATAAAAGCCGTGCCATCACCCTGATGAACATCCAGATCCACAATTAAAATCTGCTGGACTCGCCCCGTCGTCAGCAGATGGCGAGCCGCCACGGCAAAGTCATTGAAAATGCAAAAGCCCGATCCAAAGTCTGGGTAGGCATGGTGAGTGCCCCCCGCCGTATTGCAAGCAAGCCCCCGCTCCAATGCCAATTCCGCCGTGAGCACTGTGCCAGAAACGGCACGGCAAGTGCGCTGGGCTAACTCTGGCGTCCAGGGTAAACCGATACGGCGCTGGGCTTTGGGGTCGAGTGTGCCATTGCAATAGGCATCGATGTATTCCGCCGTATGCACCAGGGGAAGAAGCTCATGGGGGGATTGGTCAGGACTGTGGAGTTGATCTTCATTGACCACTTGGTCCTTAACCAGGAGATTTCGCAGCAGGCGAAACTTATCCATGGGAAAGCGGTGGCTGCTGGGCAGGGGGGCAACGTATTCGCGGTGGTAAATGACAGGGAAGTCAGGGCGAGAGCTGAAGCGGACGGGCGTTGCCATACGGACGTCAGACACATTATTGATTTGCTTTAAATGTAGCTTGCAGGTTGGGTCAGCATGAGCCAATCAGCAACTGGCTAGCCGACATGAAAAAGCGCCTGAGCCCAATTTGGCCCCAAGCGCTCCTAATTATTGATTGAGCCAATGCTGCTAGAGCAAATACAACAGCAAGAACAGCACGATCCAAACCACATCAACAAAGTGCCAGTACAACTCAGCCGCTGCAATACCAAAGTGGCTCTCAGCGCTGTAGTGACCAGGCTCTCTAGAACGCCACAGCACCGCAAAAATCGCACCCAAGCCCAGCATCACGTGCAAACCGTGGAAGCCTGTCAGGATATAGAACGTGCTAGCAAACAGGCTATCGCGCAAACCAAAGGTCAACTGGCTGTACTCATAGCCCTGGCCAAAGATGAAAATCACCCCCAGCACCGCAGCCAAGCCGAACCACTTGCGCACAGCTTTAACATCGTTTTCCTTAATCGCATCCTCAGCGGGATGAATCAAGAAGCTACTGGCCACCAGCAAAATTGTGTTGATCCCCGGCAGCAACAGCTCCCGTTCTGGAATCTGATCCGCTGGAATCGCATTGACGGAGCGAAAGGTCAGATAGGCCGCAAACAAACCTAGGAAGATCATCCCCTCTGCAATTAAGAAGAGAATCATGCCAAAGATTCGAAAATCTGGATGCTCCTCATGGTCATCATGACCGTGAGCCTGGGACTCAGCCGTCACCAGCACCTGGGATTCAGAGGTATCAACCGTGGAGCCTTGCATAGGTCAAAAATCAAGAAACAGAGCAATAAAATACCAACCGTTACCAGCCCTAGGGACATGTTAAGCCATGCCCCGACCGCCGATGACTCAGCCTAAACAGGCGTCTTCCAAAGATCTGAGCCTTTAAGCGCCGTCACCGATTTCTTTCCGGGCTTCGAGCCGTAGGCGTAGGAATCTTCGATCAACGGTGGCTCGCCTTCCCAGTTCTCAATCGGGGGAGGAGAAGTCGTTTGCCATTCCAAGCCCAGCGCATTCCAAGGATTACCCGATGCCTTCGGTCCAGCAATCCAGGCATGGATGGCATTGTAGAGGAAGGGCAGGGTCGAAATTGCCAGCAAGAATGACCCAATTGAACAAACCAAATTCACCGTTGCAAACTGCGGATCATACTCCGCCACGCGGCGAGGCATACCCTGCAAACCCAGCCAGTGCATGGGCATAAAGCAGAGGTTGAAGCCCACCAGGGTCAGCACAAAGTGCAAACGGCCCCAGGTCTCATTCATCATCCGGCCCGTCATCTTAGGGAACCAGTGATAGATGCCTGCATAGAGGCCAAACACGGAGCCACCGAAGAGGACGTAGTGCAAGTGGGCCACGATGAAGTAGGTGTCGTGAACGTGAATGTCGAAGGGCACCGAAGCCACCATGACGCCACTCAAGCCACCAATCACAAACATGGACAGGAAGCCCATGGCAAACAGCATGGCGCTGTTGAGGCTAATCTTGCCGCCCCAAAGCGTTGCCACCCAGCTAAAGACTTTGATTCCAGTAGGTACGGCGATAATCATTGTCGCCACCATGAAGAACATGCGCAGCCAGGAGGGGGTGCCACTGGTGAACATGTGGTGGGCCCAGACAATCAGGCCCAGGAAGCTAATGGTGAGGGAGGAGTATGCGATCGCCAAGTACCCAAAAATCGGCTTCCGCGCGTGAACTGGCAAAATCTCCGAAATCATGCCGAACACCGGCAGGATCATGATGTACACCGCCGGGTGGGAATAGAACCAGAACATATGCTGGTAAACCACCGGCTCACCACCGCCTGCAGGGTTAAAGAAGTTCGTCCCCACAATCAGGTCAAAGCTAAGCAGAATCAGCGCCCCGGCCAAAACCGGCGTGGAAATCAGCACCAGGGCTGAAGCTGCCAACATGGACCAGCAGAACAGCGGCATTTGATTGAACGACAGCCCCGGCATCCGCATCTTGATGATGGTCGTACCAAAGTTCACGGCACCTAGAATCGAGGAGGTTCCTAGGAGCAAGACGCTCAAAATCCAGATCAGCTCGCCAGTCTGGTTGTTGGTCAAGCTCAGCGGCGGGTAAGAGGTCCAGCCGGAGCCCGGTGCTTCAATCAGAAAACTGCCAATCAGCATGATCCCCGCAGGAGGAACCATCCAGAAGGCAACAGCATTTAGCTTAGGGAAAGCCATGTCCCGCGCGCCCACCTGAAGCGGCAGCAGGAAGTTCGCAAAAGCGCCGGTTCCCGCAGGCACAATCCAGAGGAAGATCATCACCGTCGCATGGACAGTGAACAGTTGGTTATACAGCTCGCGACTAACGAGGTCAGAAGCTGGGGTGGCTAGCTCAGCACGAACTGCCGTCGCCAAAGCACCGCCAATCAAGTAAAAGATGAAAGTCGTCACCAGATACTGAATACCGATGACCTTGTGGTCCGTGCAGAAGGTGAAGTAAATCCACCAGGGGTGATGGCCTTTGTGCTGCGGACTTGGCGGCGGCGCAGCGGCTCCTGGATTTTCTGTAATAGCTTGGGTCATGGGATGTTAAAGCGGGAGATTATCGGAAAGCGTGGTAGTGGCTATAGAGCTGGAGAAGCCTGCATTAAGGGTGTGAATTCAATGCGTTAGTTCATGGCCATGGCAGGGTCATGATTCATGTGGCTATGGTCCATTCCGCCGTGCTCCATAAGGCTGTGGTCCATCTGCCCATGGGCTGAGGGATGGAGTTGGGCTAGCTCCTCGGCGCGGATATCCATGTCCATGGCTTGAACGATGGGGTCGAGGGGATTGCTATCAGCGTTGAGGGAAGCCATGGCGATCGCCTGACCTTCCACATCAGCCGCTGCAATCTGAGTCTGCATCCAGGCGTCATAGTCCGCTTCGTCATGGACAATCACCTGGGAGCGCATCGCCCCGTGATAAGGCCCGCACAGCTCAGCACAGACGATGGGATAACTTCCTGCTTCCGAAGGCGTAAAGCGCAATTGAGTATTCTTGCCAGGGATCACATCCTGCTTAAGACGGAACTCAGGCACCCAGAACGCATGGAGAACATCCTGGGCATTCATATCCAACATCACGTCCTTATTGACCGGCACGTGTAATTCACCACTAACAAAGCCTTCGGGGTAATTGAAAATCCAGGCGTACTGGAGGCCCATCACATTGACGGTGACATCCGGAGCCTCTGCACCAGGGGCCGCACCTACCCCCGCTGCGTACTTCTTATATTCAGGATTCACCGTGCCATCGGCTAGGAGCATAGGACCGTCAAAAGACTCACTGGCCATAGCGACTTGGGCTTGAGGTTCCATATTGTGGCCCCCATGATTCATTGGGTCGAGACCACCCATTTGGTTGTAAATATCAAAGCTATAGACCGAGATCCCCATTACCAGTACTGCAGGGATCGCAGTCCAGAGGATTTCCAGAGGAATATTGCCGTGAATGGGAGGGCCATCAGACTCATCACCCGGCTGACGACGAAACTTGATAGCTGAAATAACAATCAAGCCCTGTACCAACAGGAACAAGGCAATTGAGATGGCCAGCATCACGTTAAACAACTGGTCCACATCCGCCGCAGTATTCGTAGCAGCGAGGGGAAGTAAGTTGTTATTGAAACCAAACCACAAGCTCACCAACGTAATAGCAATACCGGCGAGCAAAGTGAGAATTGTGACGGGGATATCCACAGGAGCGACCGAAAATGAGGGGTGGAAAAGCGTAAAAGCCCTATCGGGCAGAGCCACAGAATCAGGGCGCGGTAAAACTCAATGCATGACTAAATTAAACGGATACCTCAGGTTCATCGAGTCTGACATCGCTCTTGTCATCCGCATTAACAGGACAACCAGGGATGATACATACCTCTAACCGTATCCAGCCTAATGCAGTCCTTGGCTTGAAGACATTAGCGTGAACGATGCTTAACGATTTATTTGGAATTACAGGATTACCAATGAATCCACAACCAAGGCTTTTAATACATCTGTCTCTATTGAGCCCTAGTTCGATTTTTTTGGGTGGGATCATTCACTTTTGTAAACAACTTACAGGCAATATTTCAAAGCTTTAACCGCCATTCCAGAAAACAGCAGTACTAAAGTGTGCAAAACAGCAATTTCACGGTTTTTGCTGCTTTTAAATCTATAGAAAACCCTAAAAAATGCTACAGCCTGTAAATGTAGAAAATCTAATCGTTACAGTTATGAGGAGCTGTTATTCCAACAACGCATTTCAATTGTGTGTTTGTGGGGCTGCCGAGCAATATTGCGGTCTGGTTGGCCAGCGATCGCAGTTAAGCCGGTCGAGCCCTGGAGCCACGTTGCTCAGTAAGCAATCCCCGCAGAGCCTGCGTCTAGTTCGGTCCAGTTCAATGCCCTAGTAGGACAAGCGCCTCAATGATTGAGTCTCTACTATCTCTCTCAACGACTCCCCAGGCTGACCGTCCTGAGGGTCAGCACCCCACAGAAAAAGCTGTTGCCCAGGTTCACTGGTTAGCCGGTCGGCTAGCAGGGGCAACGCTGGTGTTAATGGCCATTGGCAGTGCCACCCGCGTCATGAATGCTGGCCTTGCCTGCCCTGATTGGCCGCTGTGCTACGGCCAGTTGGTTCCCAGCCAGCAAATGAATTTGCAGGTTTTTCTGGAGTGGTTCCACCGCTTAGATGCTTCGCTCGTGGGCTTTGGCACCATCGGCTTGGTAGCTCTCAGCCTGTGGAAGCGGCGCTTATTGCCTGGTTGGATTCCCTTTGCGGCGATCGCCTCTTTCTTACTCGTGGTCTTCCAGGGGGTCCTGGGTGCCTTCACCGTCACTGAGCTGCTGCGCTTTGACATTGTTACGGCTCACCTGGGGACGGCACTGTTGTTCTTCAGCGTCTTGCTCACCATTGCTATCAGCCTCAAGCCTTACAAAGCTGTAGGCTCTGCGGGGTCTTTGCGCTGGATCGGCTTAGCCGCTGCCTTATTGGTTTACGGCCAAAGCATCCTGGGTGGACTCGTGGCTTCCCAATGGGCATTACATCAATGCCTGGCAGGCTCGCAGCTTTGCACCGTGATGAATAGCCACATCTGGGGCGTCTTGCCTGCCACGATTGCTGTCCTAACGCTGATGGTAGTCACTCTACGTAAGCCAGCGGTCTCGCCTCTACTCAAACGTTTAGCCATGGGAGCGGGACTCGCTTTGGTTGGCCAGGCCAGCCTGGGTGTTGCTGCATTCAAACTTCGCCTTCAGGTCGAGCCCCTCACGGTGAGTCATCAGCTCGTCGGCGCAACCCTACTGGGATTGTTGATTAGCTTCACCGTCATCGCTTGGCGGGATCAGTCAGAAGCCCAAAGCCTGCCCCAATCCAGTCCATCTCCAAGCAGTACGACTGAGGCAATGGCATCCCAAGGTGTGGCTTAACGCAAGCACTGCTAAAGCCGCCACCATTGAATCTCAACTTCTGAATCTCGACTTCGCATCTGCCTCCTCTGGCGCAAAGCCTCTCTCCATTGGCTTCCTCTTAATGCCGCGCCTGCCCAAGTTTTCCCAGCCCTCGTTTTACCTAGGTGTGACCCCGCAATGCAAGAAACCTTCAACAGCTCAGCCCCACGCCTCCATGCCAATGGCTTTGAGGTGATCAAGAGCTATTACCAGCTCACCAAGCCACGCATCATTTTGCTGTTGCTGATTACCACTGCCGCAGGCTCCCTCGTGGCAGCTCGGGGACAGGTCGATGGACTGTTGCTCCTCGCCACCCTAGTGGGTGGAGCTTTGGCATCCGGAGCAGCCAACACCATTAATTGCCTCTATGACCGCGATATCGACTACATCATGGAGCGCACGCGCTGGCGACCTTTGCCTTCCGGTCGCGTTCAGCCCAGGGATGCCTTGCTGTTTGCGATCGCCCTCACCGCGATCTCCTTCACCCTCCTGGCCACCGTCGCTAACCTCCTGGCTGCCAGCCTAGCCATGGCGGGGATCGTCTTCTACGTCCTGATCTACACCCACTGGCTCAAACGTCACACCACCCAAAACATCGTCATTGGTGGCGCTGCTGGGGCTATTCCTCCGCTAGTGGGCTGGGCCGCAGTAACCGGAGATTTGAGCTTAGCCCCCTGGTTGATGTTCTTGATCATCTGCCTCTGGACACCGCCCCATTTCTGGGCCTTGGCGCTGATGATTCGTGATGACTACAAGAATGTCGGCGTGCCTATGCTTCCCGTGGTGGAAGGCAGCGGTGAAACCACTCGCCAGATCCTGCTCTACTCTTTCTTGCTAATTCCGGTGACCTTGGTTCTAAGCTTCCCTGGACAGAGCAATGGGTTGCTCTATGGATTCATGGCTCTGGTACTGGGTATTGAGTTTCTCCGTCGAGCGATCGCCCTTTGGATGAAGCCTGAAGAGAAATCTGTGGCTAAATCCCTGTTCACCTATTCCATCTTCTATTTGATGTTGTTGAGCGCAGCCATGGTTATAGATGTCCTGCCAGTCTTACAGGGCATCAATAACAGCTTGATGTGTGAGGCCCAAGCGGTCCTCCATGCCATTCCTATTCTTCAAGTTCTGGGCTAGCTCTGTTGCCAATCTAGATCTTCAGCCCAAGCTATAGACCCAAGAAAAAGCGGCACCTCGATATATCGAGGTGCCGCTTTTTCTTTGACTGCGCTCTGGATTTAGCGCCTCAAGTCAATACTCAAAGCCAAGGTCTCAGCTAGTCACGAACCCAAGTCAAGGTCAAGCGACGACCGCTAAGCTTCTCCAAAGTGTCCTGGGTCAGAGGCATTTCATACATCTGCCGACGAACACCAAACATGCGACCTTTCACAAATACCAGCTTGGCACCTTCCAAGTCCTCGGCCTTAATTGTGGTGCGGCGCAAGCGGCTATCGCGATCTTCAGCCTCCATCTTCACCAGCTGACGTCCATCGGCGTTAATTACGCGAACTTCCTTGGCCCAGTCCAAAATGGAGCGGAAACCCAGCTCGACTTCATCGTCAGCCAGCTCAGAGTTATTGCTCACCTGGTACTGAATCTCGTCATAGAGACCCAAGCCAGTGCTATCACGATCAATGTAATGGCGATTGCAATTCACCGATTGCCCCACACAAACGCTGAGGTTTGTGAGATCTTCGAAGCTGATGGACTCCATCGCCATAGCCGACATTCCAGCCATGCCAAGGGCCAAAACTGACCCACCCAAAGCCGAACCTAAGCGAGAAACAGAGAAGCGCTGACGCATAACAAGTAATTTGTGTGGACTTTTATGTAATCGAAGCCTATGGCGTTCCGCTGGGGGCAAAGGGAGTGTAACGGAGCAAAAAGCTAGAGCCATATTGGGCTTCTCCCAAGAAGAATGGGATACGCCCTAGCCCCATGCCTGCGCGATCCGATTGCCATAGCCCATAATAAACGACTAGATTTTAGACGTTTTGTTCAGATTTTGACCGAGTTTATACAAACTCAGGCAGGCTAAAGGGCAAGTGTGAACAGCCCCTACTTCCAATAATTCCCTCTCGCAAACCGCGCAAACCCTTGGCACGGTAGGAAAGTTCCTCTAAATCTCGGCAAGAGCATTTTCCTTCTGCGGTTGTAATTTATCGTGATTACCTGCTCTGCCCCTTACCCTTTCGAAGCCACTACAGCATTCTATGCAGGTCAAAGCCGCCGTCGCCCATGCCGCCGGGCAGCCTCTCTCAATCGAGACTGTCGATTTAGAAGGCCCTAAAGCCGGAGAAGTCCTCGTCGAAATTAAAGCTACCGGTATCTGCCATACCGATGCTTACACCCTCTCTGGAAAGGATCCCGAGGGTCTCTTTCCTGCCATCCTGGGCCATGAAGGCGCAGGTATCGTCGCGGAGGTTGGCCCGGATGTTAAAAGCCTAAAGCCCGGCGACCATGTTATTCCGCTCTACGTTCCAGAATGCCGTGCCTGCAAATTTTGCCTCAGTGGCAAAACAAACCTTTGCCAGGCCATTCGCTTGACCCAGGGCAAGGGCCTCATGCCCGACGGCTCCAGTCGCTTCAGCCTGGATGGTAAGCCCTTATTTCATTACATGGGAACGTCTACCTTCGCCAACTACACCGTCGTCCCAGAAATCTCCCTCGCTAAGATTCGAGAAGATGCTCCCTTCGACAAGGTCTGCTACATCGGCTGTGGCGTGACTACGGGGATTGGTGCCGTGATCAACACCGCCAAGGTAGAGCCCGGTGCCAATGTCGTCGTCTTTGGCCTGGGTGGCATTGGCCTCAATGTGATTCAGGGGGCTCGCTTAGTGGGGGCCAACAAGATCATCGGCGTGGACCTGAACCCAGCTAAAAAAGAGCTGGCCGAAAAGTTTGGCATGACCCACTTCGTGAATCCAAAGGAGGTGGGTGACGATCTGGTCGCCCATCTGGTCGAACTCACTGATGGTGGCGCAGACTACAGCTTCGAATGCATTGGCAACGTCAATGTCATGCGCCAGGCCCTGGAATGCTGCCACAAGGGTTGGGGCGTCAGTGTGATTATCGGGGTTGCACCGGCCGGCGCAGAAATCAGTACACGTCCTTTTCAACTGGTTACCGGTCGCTCTTGGAAAGGCACGGCCTTTGGTGGTGCCAAAGGCCGCACGGATGTGCCCAAGATTGTGGACTGGTACATGAACGGGAAGATCAATATTGATGACTTGATCACCCACACCATGCCCCTAGAACAGATCAATGAGGCGTTTGATCTCATGCATGAGGGTAAGTCAATTCGTAGTGTGGTGCTGTTTTAAGGTTCTGCTTCGCTGTTCTGATTTCAAGCATTCAGCCTGTCAAAATCAGCTTGACGTTACGGCGTAGATTATCGCTCTTCAGCTTCGGCATCAATGCCAAGCGAATTAGCTTGGATTGGAGCCAAGCCAATAGAGCTGCGCAAGCGTAGGCAACAAAAAAATTCACTCCAATGTTGCTGTAGTCTAGCGCCCGAAAAAACTCTACAAAAGGAATGTGCCAGAGATACAACCACATGCTGTTGCGCGAGCAAAAGAGGATAAACTTCTCTCCTTGCTTGAAACGTTTGATCGTTTCAATGATGGGATTCATTGCTAACCACAGCAGTGAAGAAACCGCTACGGCATAGGACAGGTAGTAAGCCGTTGGAGGATACTTGAAGGCCTGCAAATCTGGCCAGGCTGACCCTGTCATTGCTGCCCCTAGACCTAACGCAAGGAAAATGCCCAGGGCAGTCCCAAAAACGGCCTGCACTTGCCGCTGGCTTAACTGGGGCAAACGCACTCCCAAAGCAAACAGAATGCTGTAAGCGATCGCGTAATAAACGACCAAGGCCAAGAGTTTCCCCAGGGCAGAGGCTCGGCTCGCATCCAAACTGACGACAAGCAGCAGCTCATATAGGCCATAGGCTCCCGCTAGGAGTAAAAGATAGGTTCGATTATCCTTGATGCGTTGATTCAACCCAGCAATGGCCGGGGCGATCGCCGCTACAAATAAGAACACCCGAATAATCCAAACGTAAGGAACCCCCACCACTCCCAAGAGGGCGTAGCTACCCACCAAATTTTGCAGCTCCAGCCATTCATGACTAGGCCACATTGCATGGAGCACCAAGAAGTAAACACAGAGGAACAACCACATGGGAAGCAACAAACGCTTAACCCGTTTAGAGAGATAGCCCCAGTAGGAACCAATCTCACCTGCCTTAGAAAAGGAGAGGCCTGCCACAAGCACCATTAAAGGAACATCAAAATTCCTAAGTTGAAAGAGCCAATTGGGCGGATCAACGTGGGCAAAAATAATTAAAGATAACCCCAAAAAACGGAGGAAATCGATGCGTGGATCTCTCACAATTCACCTGAGCTCAAATAGGGCAGCACTACAACCAAAGTTGTTAGGAAAGGGCAATCTAGATTTGATGCAGCTTCATCATAGAATTCGCGATCAAAAAAGCTACAACCAACACTGCATCAATATGTTAAGAGAGACTTTGTTAAAGCCTTGTTGAATGCCAAAAAACCATGTCTAGTCAGCGATTTGGCTGATTTTGGTATAAAAAGAATCAAGTTGTTCTAATACCACTGGCGAAAGCAAAAGCTGCATTGATTCTGCTTAGGATCTCTGCACTGATGCAAGCATTCATGGCGCCACAAGAGAGCAACAAATAAAGCATTGGCTTTGCAAAGCTTTCGAGCAGCGCTTTCTGGTGAAGAGAATTTTCCATCAGAATTTTGTACCTCAAAAAGTAATAAATTATACAAATAAGGTCTAGTCGAATTTACAGGCTGGAAGCGCCTATGCCAAGGGACTATCCCAAAATTAGAAACTGTAAACAACCATTAACGAACCACGATCCTTTACATTCAGTCCTTACTCCCAGATCTTCACCATGGCAGATGTCTCAGATCGGAATCCTGCTCCCCAGCTTTTATCTCAAGCCCATTGCTTTGGGGGAGAGGTTCAGTTTCATCGTCACGCCTCGATAGCTTGCCAGTGTGACATGACCTTCTCGGTCTTCATTCCTCCCCAGGCAGCACAAGGCCCGGTGCCAGTCCTCTACTACCTCTCTGGTCTAACCTGCACCGCCGACAATTTCACGACCAAAGCCGGTGCCCAGCGCTATGCCGCTCACCATGGCCTAATGCTGGTGGCCCCGGATACGAGCCCTCGGGGAGATGAGGTGCCTGATGAGGATGACAGCTGGGATTTTGGCCAAGGTGCGGGCTTCTATGTAGATGCGACGGAGGCGCCCTGGTCGAAGCATTACCACATGTACAGTTACGTCACGGAAGAGCTGCCCCAGCTCATCGCAGAATATTTCTCGGCGGATACTAGCCGTCAAGGCATCATGGGCCATTCCATGGGGGGCCATGGAGCTTTGGTCTGTGCGCTGCGCAATCCAGAGCGCTACCGCTCTGTCTCCGCTCTGGCTCCCATCGTGGCTCCGATGCAATGTCCCTGGGGGGAGAAAGCGCTTTCCCATTATTTGGGGAGCGATCGCGAAGTTTGGAAGACCTACGATGCCAGCGAACTCGTCAAGTCGGCTAACTTTGGTGGCCACATTCTGATTGACCAGGGTGATGCTGATTCATTTCTCACCAACCAGCTCAAGCCCGAGCTATTTGAGGCAGCTTGCAAAGATGCACAGCAGCTCCTCACCCTCCGCCTTCAGCCTGGCTATGACCACAGTTACTATTTCATCGCTTCCTTTATGGAGGACCATATTCAGCACCATGCCATGGCGTTGATTGATTGAGCGATGAATTGAAGACAGCCCATGGACGATGGTCTTACCCAGACAAAACACTCATGCTTTTCTTGACATAAATTCTCTGAACAGAGAATTTATGTCAAGAAAAAACCCGGAACGAATTCCGGGCTCACAAGCAGCTTCTCATGTGTTTAATCCTAAGGCAGATCACTGGGAGAACCGTGAGGGGAGCATCAAGTCTCCGAGCAAATCCTTAAAGAACAGGCAAAGTTTAATACTCTCTAAAAAGTCAATTAGTTGAGCTAGGAAAAACTGCTTAGCTGCCCTTTTTTAGCCCCAAAGTTTACTTAGCGACGGCGATCGCGCTCGTAGCGAGGTCGAGATGAGCGACGCCAAGCCAACCAACCATTGACGATCTGCTTGCGACCATCCCGGTCATAGGGACGATTGGAAACATACTGGGAACGACGTCGCAAAACGCCCTCTGCTCGGTCGTAAGTGTCGGACTCGGGTTCATCCAGCTCCAGCAAGCGCTGGGCATCCATCGTCACAAAAACATCGGAATAGCCATTTTGCCCCGGTATCAAGCTCAGCTCTTGCCACCAGCCCAAAGCAAACCCACCGGCCATGCCACCTACGAAGGCAAAAACAATGGCATAGGGCAAAGGAAAGCGCATTAGCACTAGGGCAATGAGGAAAATGAGCCAGAATTTGAGACCCGCTGTGAAGCCATCATCTGGTTTGTTTTTGAAGTTATTCTGCTGCACAGGATTTTCCTCGATGACGCCCTCGACCTCGCCATGGACTAGGGCAATGCCTAGACCCAGAAGCATGTGCATTCTAAGCCATTGTTCCAAGCTTGGCCTGTTTTTGGGCGACGAGACTTTGTCCCTAGGTTATAGTCGCTGGCTTTATGGATGTCAGCCCCTGTAATCCACTGCCAACAATGACATCGCAACGGGGGAGCCTCTTGAGATAAAACTCTCCCATGGGACTCCCCCATTGTTACCGCTTTGTCTCGTTAACCCAACGATGGTTAGCGCTGAGCCGTATCCATCTTTGCCAGCAATCGCTCAGCTAATTTATCCGGCACCTCTTGGAGATGGTCGGGTTGCCAGTCGAAGAAGCCCACGCCCAGGGTGAGCGATCGCAGTTCCACAATCAGATCCTGCATCTCCGCCTGGGGCAGATAGGCCGTGACTTCATCCCAGCCGCCCCAGTTGTCCTTGCCGTCATAGCCCAGGATTTGGCCGCGACGACCGCTGAGCAGGCGCAGTACCCCGGAGGTAAACTCCATCGGCACGGAAATTACCACGGACAGGATCGGCTCCAACAGCGTGGGCTGACAGCCCGGCATTCCCTGCTGCATGGCAATGCGCGCCGCCTGCTTGAACGCTTGTTCAGAGCTATCAACGGAATGGTAAGAGCCATTGGTTAGCGTCACCGCCACATCAACCACGGGGAAGCCCAGGGGACCATGGCCTAGATATTCCCGCACGCCGGTTTCAACGCCAGGGATGTACTGCTTGGGCACCACGCCACCGACAATGCGCTGATCAAAGTTAAAGCCACTGCCTCGGGGGAGGGGCTGAATATCGATAAAGACATCGCCGAACTGGCCATGGCCGCCGGTCTGGTGCTTGTAGCGACCGTGAACGTTCTCGCCGCGCTTGCGAATCGTTTCCTTGTAAGGCACCCGAGGAATATGGGTGACCATGGGCAGCTTGTACTTGTTCGCCAAGCGAGCCAGGTTTACCTTGAGGTGAATTTCACCTTGGCCCCACAGAATCACTTCATGGGTGTCGCCATGTTGCTCCCAGTGCAGTGAGGGATCTTCTTCTTGGAGGCGCTTGAGCGCTGTGCTCATTTTCACCTCGTCATTGCGACGCTCCGGGGCGATCGCCAAGGCATACACGGGGTGCATGGGCTCAATGCCTGGCAGACTCAGCTCTGCATTCTCTTCCAAGGTCAAGGTGTCGCCTGTCTTGGCCCCCTCTAGTCGAGCCACGGCGATAATGTCACCGGCCTGGGCTCGCACCACGCCCATATGTTGCTGGCCCATCATGCGATAGAGGCCGCTGGAGCGATCGCCATTCAGGGTCATGCCATCGCTCAACTCGCCCTGCCAGATGCGTACGAGGGAGAGCTTGCCCGCCTGGGGCATATAGAAGGTCTTCAGCACCTGAGCTACAGGCTGATCTGCCTTGCTCTTATCTTGACTCAGGCCGCGACGCTCGGCAGTTTCCTCGGGACTGGGTGTCTCTAGCACCAGAGCATCCAACAGAGGACGAACGCCTAGGTCCTGATCCGCCTGGCCAAAGAACACCGGCACGATCAGATCAGCCCCTAGCTCCCACTTCAAATCCTTTTGGATTTCTTCGGGCTTGGGTTCCCGCTCTTCCATCAGCGTTTCTAAGAGCTGATCGTCGAAGCTGGACAGGGCATCCAGCATTTCTTCCCGCGCCAGCAGCTCCTCTTCTCGCAGGGCTTCGGGCAGAGCCATGGGGGTCGCTGGGCTGTGGTCTTCGTAGTGGAAGGCCTTTTCATTGACTAGATCAATAAAGCCCACCAAGTCTTCGCCCTGGTGAACGGGATACTGATGGGGCACAAGGGGACGACTGGAAACAGACTGCAGGGTATGCAGCACATCCATGAAGCGGTTTTGGTTGGCCCGGTCCATCTTGTTGACAAAGACGAAATGGGGAATCTCCCAGTCATCCAAAAACTTAAATAGGGGCGAGAGGGTGAGCACTCTTTCGATATCGGGCTCACAAACAACGATCGCCGCATCCACACCAATCAGGGCATTCCAGGTTTCCTGGGCAAACTCAATCGAGCCGGGGCAATCGACAAAATTAAAGCGCAGCTCACCGAAGTCGGTAAAAGCTGCGCTGATTTCTACGCTAGTTTGGCGATCGCGGGCTTCCGCAGAACCATCCCCAACCGTATTTCTATCTTGAATCGAGCCTTTGCGATTAATGGCCTCGCTAACGAAAAGTAAGCTTTCTAAAAGGGTTGTTTTACCACTGGAATAGGGACCAACGATCGCCAGATTCCGGATGCCAGACACAGCTTTACCGTGCATATATGCCTCCTTGGGGTGCGGCCCAATGCCGTTCACCGTCCATATGGGTTGATGGCAGGGCAGCAAGCCAGTCTGGGCCAGGTCTGATGCAAGAAATCCCACCAGAAGTGGTGCAAGGGCCTCTGCTGCGGTGCCTATTCGGACCCTATCGCGACAGGGATCAGCTCAAATCGAATTCGACATGGATTTTAAGCAATTCATTTTGGCCCGTAAATCTAGGTGAGGCTTTGGATCGTTAGGTAAAGCAGTTGTAACAACACCGAATCACTCAGAGTTGGAAATTGGGCATTCTAGAGCGATCGTCTGAACCATATTGATCGGGTATGACAAGGCCTAAATTTAATCCCCATCGCCATCGGCGGCGTTCAATTCGGCTGCGCGGGTATGACTATCGGCGGGTGGGGGCTTATTTCGTCACGATCTGTGTTCAGGATCGGGCCTGCTTGCTTGGAGACGTTGTAAATGGGCAAGTCGTCCTGAATGACCTGGGAGCCATTGTTGAAGAGCAGCTCAATGGCTTATCGGTACATTTTGCGACGGTTTCGCTGGACTGTTGGGTCATTATGCCAAATCACATTCACTACGTTGTTTTGATTGATGCCTCTCAAATCTCATCGAATCGTCCTTCTTTGGGACAGACGGTTGGATATTTCAAATATCAATCGACAAAGCAGATCAACAATATGCGTGACACACCGGGTGTAAAACTCTGGCAGCGCAATTATTACGAACATATCGTTCGTAACGATGAATCTCTAGAAAGATTACGGACGTATATCGCGAACAATCCGAGGCAGTGGCAGATTGATCAATTGCACCCGAATGTTCCGTCGAAATGGTGACAAGCGACAACAAGAGGCAAGAGGGCGGGGAGACCCCGCCCCTACGGATTATTCAAACGTTCGGCGATCGCGCCACGGCATCGTCCCCAAATACCAAACCCTGGTAGGGGCTGGGTTCCCCTGCCCACACCAATTTTTGATGCATCACCGCCAAATTCACAACGGGCGAACAGCCTGGGTGGGGAGACCCCGCCCCTACGGTGCCATTATTCAAACGTTTGGCGATCGCGCCACAGCTGGGTTCCCCTGCCCACATCAATTTGTGATGCATCACCGTCAATTTCATAATGGTCAATCGGCGGCCTGGGCGGGGAGACCCCGCCCCTACGGTGCATTCAAACATCCGGCGATCGCGCCACAGCATCATCCCCAAATACCAAACCCTGGTAGGGGCTGGGTTCCCCTGCCCCCATCAATTTGTGATGCATCATCGCCAAATTCACAACGGGCGAACAGCCTGGGCGGGGAGACCCCGCCCCTACATGCACATGCAAAATCCGCGTTCTGTGGATTCACAACGCAACAAAATGCCTATTGATGATTTTCAGGTCGCCGAAACGTCAGTGTAATCGCCCCCCGTCCGCCCGCCTTTGCACCGCCCATGCCCATCAACCGCACCTCACCTTCAGCGCCAATCTCCACACATAGCTCGATTTCATCCAACCGCAACCCGTCCTTCTTCTGAGCTTGGCTTTCTGCCTTGTCAAAGACCCGACCCATGGCATCAATAAACTGGCCCATGCGCTGCTCTAGTTTTTTGGTGCTGACGGCATGGGGCTTGGGCTCGATGAAGCGTTGGTGGGAGGATTGAAGCATCCCTTTGCCGGTTCGGAGGGTGCCTTCAGGTAGGTTGGGGCCGGGGGTTGGGGGCTGGCCGTTGCTGGTGACGACCCAAATCTTTTCGTCGGTCATGGCGGGTTGAGGAATTGGAGTATTGCGCTGACCATTGTGGCGATCGCCTCTCTCCCTCGCCAGGGGGCCAGAACCACAGTTCAACCCGTCAGATCAATCACATCCGCGAATTGGCCCCGTCAGAAGTAAAAAATGGAACAGCACCTGCGGATGATGGGACTCTGAACCTGCCAGTACTATGAACAGTCTGACTATTCTCGTGAAATCCCCCTAAACCATGCGAAATCGCTTTTTCTACCAGGCCCTAACCGCTGCAATCATCGGTTCTTTAACGCTGACAGCCTGCAATTCTTCTTCAGATGTGGCAAGCGAAGGCCAGGGTGCGGAGAGCAGCGAGCAGGCTAGCAATAGCGATCGCACCGACAAGAACGTCCTCGTTGTGGGGGCCATTCCAGATCAAGATCCCGAGAAGCTCAACCGCCTCTACGGCAAGCTCACCAGCTACCTCGCCGAGGAGCTGGATGTGGAAGTGCAATACAAGCAGGTCACGGATTATCCTGCCGCAGTGAGTGCCTTCAAGGTGGGAGATTTGGATCTAGTTTGGTTTGGCGCTTTAACTGGCGTCCAGGCGCGGCTTCAGGTGGAAGGGGCCAACGCGATCGCCCAACGAGACATTGATGACGAATTCACCAGCATCTTTATTGCCAACACTGACAGCGGCATTGAGCCCTTTGACAGCGTGGACGGCCTCGCTGCGCTCAAGGGCCGTCGCCTAACCTTCGGTAGTGAGTCCTCCACCTCGGGTCGCCTCATGCCCCAGTATTTCATGGAGCAGGCGGGCGTCACCTTGGCGGATCTCCAGGGGCAGCCTGGTTTTTCTGGCTCCCATGACACAATTTTAGAAGTGGTTCAAGCAGGCAGTTATGAGGTGGGTGCAATGAACTCGCAGGTCTGGACCAGCCGCCTGGAAGAGGGCAAGGTGGACGAAAGCAAAGTTCAGTTGATTTTCGAAACTCCCAACTACTACAACTACCATTGGATTTTGCAGCCCAGCGTGGACGAACGCTTTGGTGAAGGCTTCAGCGATAAAGTCCAGCAGGCATTTCTAGATCTGGATTCTAGCGATGAAGACCAGGCCGATATTCTCGACCTATTTGGTGCTGAGAAATTCATCGCC
>CALLAT010000027.1 GCA_938002085.1 uncultured Pseudanabaenaceae cyanobacterium | reverse complement strand
ATACCCAAAGGGCATTAAGCTGTCCAAAAAGCAGATGCGACCCATTGAGGCACGACTGATACGCAACACTGAGCTTCCCAAGTGGGATATCCTCATTCATCCCGCATGAGTGGGATACTCTTTCCTAGATATCGCCTAAGCAATTGCATCCTCCTGAACCGCTGCTGACTGCCACCCCCTAAAATCGAGGATGCAGACCCTTAGCGCTACCCCCATCATTTGACGCGCTATAGACAAGACTCTCCCTAAACTCAGTACAGCACCATGGCATCAGAAGTCAGCCCCTCCTCCGGCAGCCAAATCAAACTGGACCCCAGCTGGAAAGCCGTCCTGGAACTTGCCTTCGCCACCCCCTACATGCAACAGCTCAAGGCATTCCTCCAAGCCGAAAAAGCTGCAGGCAAACGCATTCACCCCCGGGGCGGCTTAATCTTCAACGCCATGAACAGCACCCCCTTCGACCAAGTCAAAGTGGTGATCCTCGGCCAAGACCCCTACCACGGCCCCGGCCAGGCCCATGGCCTCAGCTTCTCCGTCCCTGAAGGCATTGCCCCACCCCCATCCCTCGTCAACATCTTCAAAGAAATCGAACAAGACCTCGGCATTGCCAGCCCCAAACACGGCTGCCTCCAAAGCTGGGCCGATCAAGGCGTCCTACTCCTCAACAGCGTCCTCACCGTAGAACAGCACCAGGCCGCCTCCCACAAAGGCCGAGGCTGGGAGCAATTCACCGATGAAATTATCAGCAACCTCAACCAAAAACGCCAAAATTTAGTCTTCTTACTCTGGGGTAGCTATGCCAAAAAGAAAGGACAAATCATAGACCGACAGCGCCACCTCGTCCTCACCTCGCCCCATCCCTCACCCCTCTCCGCCCACCGAGGCTTCTTTGGCAATCGACATTTCTCCCAGGCCAATGCCTACCTGGAACAACAAGGCATTGAACCCATTAACTGGTCGCTGTCGTGATAGAAGCTAGGTCAAACGAAAGAGCCGCTATCGCCCAGGTATAAGCGATCGCGGCCCTTTCGTTTATCTTGAAATCATCCGAGTAAGTCACATGCGTGACTTACTTCTCCACAGTGGATGCAACTTCAGTGCTAGGGCCTTGCATGTAATCATCACTATGGGGCCAGAGGAACACATTGTGAGCCCGAGTCCAATATTTATTCTGCTGGCTAATCGTACTCGTTGACGACAAACTCAGTACCGCATTGAGATTATCCGCCAGCTTCAAACACTTCTGGAAACTTGCAGGGGTATAGCACTGCACATCTAGCTGATCACAGCCCCTCGCAGGAACCTTCTTCGCTTGAAAAGGCTGAATACTACAGAGAATTTCCTTATCGTACTTCGCTCTCAACTCCTGAAAATCACGCTGAGAATAATGCGTAAAGAAGTGATCATCCACCTGAATTCCATCTGCATGCTCAGCCTCCTGAATCATGTCCTCCACTGTCATAGACCGCAGCTGAGGCGACTGAATCCAAACAATAGGAGAAAGGTTATTTTCCTTTGCCGCTAGAGCGACCTCCTGCCGCATCTCCTCATCCACATTGCGATAATCCAGGAACACATACTCATAATGCTCCTGCTTCATTCGCTCCATCACAGAGTCCAACGTTTGGTTAGAAGAGTGGAACCAAATTTGAGGCTTAGACAACCAAGTACCATTAGGCGAAGCCTGGGCTGCCAAGGGAATGCTGGCCATCAAGGCACCTGCGAGGCAGCTCCCGAAGCGAAGGAACCGACGACTCAGAATAGACTTTGACTTGGGCAAATTGAACATAGTGAGCTGGCAGCTTGTGATATTCCAGGCACAACCCTCAAGTCCATAAAGAACCATGATTGAGTTGCGAGTAAATTGAGATTCAGCCAGCCCAAGCCATATTCCGGAGAGTTACCGTCAGTACCTCTCCGCCAAAAGCCTTATCTACCGAAGGTTTCCATAAATATACTGACATCAACGACCAACCAGCAATTCAACAAGAATCAATGAATTGCCAGCGCCAGTTTCAATACGGACCCTATCCAAATCATCCCCCGTACAATTCACTGCATCCCAAGATGAGTCAAAACCCACAAAATAGGCTGAAGTATGGGAGCCACACTTCAGCCTAGATCGTGCTTAAACTCAGATATCAATAGGGATCTAAGCCACTGAATCGATGCTGCCCAAGGGCTCGCTGGCTTACCGAGTCACCAGCTGTTGCGCGATCGCAGCTTCCTGCACCCCATCACCAATAAACACCAGCTTCGTTTGGCGAGGCTCCCCCTCACGCCAGGGGCGATCGAAGAAATAGTCAAAGCGATCGCCCACCCCCTGCATCACCAACCGCATCGGCTTATTCGGCACATTGACAAAGCCCTTCACGCGATAGACCTCCTGCTCCTGGGTAATCTGCTTGAGTTGCTTCACCAACGACTTAGGCTCAAAAGCAGCTTCGCTCTGCCAAACAATAGAGTTGATTTCCTCATCATGCTCATGCTCTTCCTCATGATCATGGTGGCTATGGCGACTGTCCAAGTTATCTTCCACTGCCGCATTAAAACCCAACAGAACATCCGCTGCAATCTCACCGTTGGTGCAAGGAATAATTTTCACATGGGCAGGAATTTCGCTCTTGAGCCAAGCAATCACCTTGTCTCTTGTTGCCTCATCAACTTGATCGGCCTTGGTCAGAAGCACCATATCGGCACAGGCAAGCTGATCCTCAAACAACTCCTCAATCGGCGTCTCATGGTCGAGGCTATCGTCTTCCTGGCGCTGGGCCTCCACGGCATCTAAGTCGGTCGCAAATTGGCCTGCTGCCACTGCTGCCGCATCCACCACCGTAATCACGCCATCCACAGTGGCTCCAGTGCGCACTTCCGGCCAGCGAAAAGCTTGAATCAAAGGCTTAGGCAAAGCCAAACCACTGGTCTCAATCAACATGCAGTCAATTTGGTCGCGACGCTTGAGCAACTCCTGCATCGTCGGCAAAAACTCCTCCTGCACCGTGCAGCAGAGACAACCATTGGTCAGTTCCACAATGTTTTGCCCAGGTGCTTCATCCTCGTCACAGACCTGACATTCACGAATCAGGTCCCCATCAATGCCAACCTCACCAAACTCATTCACCAAAACTGCAATACGACGACCTTCAGCATTTTGCAGCAGGTTACGCACCAGGGTTGTCTTACCTGCGCCCAAAAATCCGGTGATAACGGTGACTGGAATCTTATGCATGGTGAAGTTCAAAAAGAAAGGGGCTAAAAACCAAGAGAGACGCCACGAGTGACGTCTCTCAACGGGAAAGATTGAAGCCGACTCAAGATTGAGTTGAGCGACTTGGATTACCCAGCAAGAACGCCAGACAGAAAAGCGAAGCCTGTACCACCCAAGGCGAAACCGGCATAGCGCAACATTGTCAGCGGGTTTTGCACCAGTCGAGCAGTGGCAACCTTCGCAATGCCA
Source organism: uncultured Pseudanabaenaceae cyanobacterium (assembly GCA_938002085.1). Classification (GTDB taxonomy): domain Bacteria; phylum Cyanobacteriota; class Cyanobacteriia; order PCC-9006; family JAAUQQ01; genus JAAUQQ01. The sequence goes on along the minus strand of CALLAT010000027.1, from coordinate 17,542 downwards.
TAAACAGTTGCAGCAACACCCAGCTGAACAACAGTCAGGCCAATCAAGTAACTCCACAGGGGCATCATCTCAGCCCCAAAGATAGCTTCGCCAAAGGCATAGCCGTGGAACAGACCAGCGATCGCTCCCAGTCCCAGCATCCCCAAGCTCTTCGGCTCAGCCTGACGTGCCAGACAAAACCCAGCCAAAGCCAAAGATCCCGTCACACCCACCTCCACCAGAGGCAGACTTCCTGAACCGAGATGAAAGGCTGCGCCCCCCAGACCACCCAACACAAAGGCTACCGGAAGCCAAAGCCCCACCGAAACCCGTAGCGCCAGCAAGCCAATCGCGAGAACAAACAGAAAATGGTCAGGCCCCAGAATCGGGTGGGCCAGGCCAGACATTAAACCTTCAAACGCGCTGGCAGGAAGCCGTCCACCCAGGGGGTGGTGCGCCAGGGCAGGCTGCGCATACAGCCCGGATGCTAAAACAACCGTCCCCAGAGTGCAAAAGAGACTGCCGAAACCATTCGACAGACCATAACGAACCATAGATTTCATATAGATCACACCTGTTCCGCGCAGATGCGTTTTCGTGAGCTAGATAAATGTGGAGATCAATCCACAAAATTAACGCAACCGAGGGAGATCAACCCCAAGCTGAATCATCAGCTACGGTCACGGGCCAATGGAGGGCGTTCTGACTTAGAGCAACCCCAACGGAGGACATGCCTCAATTGCTAGGGACTCATTACAGCTGCGCGACAGCGCCAGAGTTGCACTGGACTTTCCCCCTTGCCTCCTGAACTAATCTGTCGGGAGCCATTAGCGCTCTACCACTATAGATCTGAATGGCAATGGACTTCGCCTAGCGCGACAGGATCGTATCCCTAGACCCCCTTCATCTCGAAGCGATTGAATGGGCATGTTTCAAAATTGTCCTACACCAGTCTCTCGCTTTAGATGCAAGAGCAACGCGCCTGGCCATTCCTCATCAGGATAAAGTTCAGTTCCCCAGACAGTTCATTAAGCGGTCCAGAGTCGGCATCTTTGGGCAACCCATCTCGGTCAAGGAACACAACACAACGCAAAACCGCTGGAGAGATTGGCCAGTCTCCCGAAGCTTGATAGCAACAACCATCGGTTTAGCGCTGCATCACCACACAATCCAACATCACCATGAACCGCTCCTCTATCTCTTTCACCCTCTCCACCGCTCTTCTCGCCACCGCTGGCCTCTCCCTCGCAACACCAGCAATTCAATCTGCCCAAGCGGCCAGCTCTCTTTTCAGCGAGCAATCGGTCAATAGCTCCAACTTTGTCGTTATGGCTGCTCCCCGCAACGAGGTCGATTACAACCTGGTTGTCCTAGAGCAAAAATCTAGCAGCCGCGACTGCTGGAGCGAAAGCAATGGCATCATCAATCCCCTCCTGCTCAACTTCGACTTCTCCGGCATCTGCGGTCGCGCCACCGACAGCAATGGCTACTCCATCCGCATGGCCGGTGAAGACCTGGGCCTACAATACAGCCTGCGGCTCGTGGACCAAGGTGACTATGTGGCCCTGCTTGCCTCTCCCAACCGTCGCAATCAAGCTGTCCTCGAAATTGGGCGAACCCAAACCGCTGACCAAGACTTCTTGGCTGTGGAACTCAATCCTGGCTGGAACTTAAGCCGCCGCGTTTATGACGGCAAGGCCCTGGGCCACATCTACTTCTCCAATGAGATGTCCCTCGCCAATACCGTAGCAGCGACTCCTGCCCCCCCAACTCGCCCTGTGTCTGTTCCTCCTGTGGCAACGCAGCCAGTCACCCCCCAGCCCGTCGCACCCCCATCTGAGCCAGAGGTCGTGACCATCGGTGAGGCCCTACCCCTACCTCCCGCAGTGATCGGCAGCAACCGCCCTGCTGACTCGGTTACCATTTTGGTTGAACCACAGTTTGCCGACGAATTTGCAGCATCAGAGGTGCCTGTGATGGAGGCTCCTGTTGTCGCAAGCAATGACCTCAGCAGCCATCCCCACTATGAAACGCTCAATGCGCTGTACCAAACTGTGATGGACCGTGAAATTGACCCATCAGGCCTGACCACCTACGGCAAAAAACTCGACCAAGGCAAGAGCTTGGACTGGGTGAGCGATCGCCTCCGCAACAGCAAAGAAGGCAAAACCGTCGCAGTCAACCGCCTCTACCAGGAAGTTCTAGGCCGGGAAGGCGATGCCAGTGGCCTCAGCATCTACCGCAAGCGCTTGGACCGAGGCTGGACCATCTCCCAAGTCCGCAGCCACTTGGCCAACAGCACCGAGGGACGCCAACGCTTAGCCAATCGCTAAGAAGTTTAGTCCCCTCACCGTATACCAACGTTGCCTAAGCGCAGGTTGGTATACGGGGAATCAAAACTTTCCTGCTTTTGCACGGCGGCTGTAGCATTCCGCAGCTAGACTTTGCCACAACGAATTGATCGATGAGATATAGCAACGGCCTGACTTGTTAGGCCGTTGCTATCCCCATCACTGCCTGCCCTATCTAAGTTTGCCCCTTTATGAGGGTACTTAAGTGATGAGTGATGTGGCCATAGCTTAGGCCCAAAACCCGGCAGCAATCGAGCCAGAACTCTCGCTCTAGCCCAGCGTCACTAACTGCCCTTCACGGGCCAGTTCACTATTGGGAAAACGCGCTTCAATCGCCCGCTCAAACGCCGCCAGCCAAGCATCACTACAAAAAGGCCGATGGCGCGCCACCATCAAGCGTTTCACCTTGGCTTGCTCCGCCAGATGCAACCCCGCCTGCCAGTCCAAATCCACCGCTTCAGAATCAAAGTGCTCTCCCAGGGGATGCTGCTCGGCACGCCAATCATGGTCCGAATCCGCCGTCCCATAAATCATCAGGTCAGCATGGGCAGCCATCGCTAACAGCTCCTCCCAGTCATGCTCGTTTTCAGGCAGCTCCGTTGCAGTGCTGTAAACCAAGGTCCATTTGCCCCAGGTAATGCGATAGCCCAGCACTGGCTCCAATGGGCATAGATTAAAAACTTCCACCACAATGTCATCCCCCAAATCGAGCTTATCCCTCGACTTAATATCTTGGAAGGTCAGCTCAGCCTTCATATCCTTAAGAGACACCGCGCAGTAAGGGCGACGCATCTGGTCCATTAGCTGCTGCTTTATCGAGGCCCCAGTAATTGCCAGGGGACCGTAAATGTCAAAGTGATTATTGGGCTCAAAAGCAGGCAGAAAGAAGGGAAACCCCTGAATTCGGTCCCAATGGGTACGTGTAAAAAAGAGTTGGGCTGATTCTGGCTCTGAATCGACTGGCCCTGGCTCACCTTCAGGTTGTTGCCCTTGGCTCAAGCTCTGTCCCAAGGAGCAGAGTCCACTGCCCCCATCAAAAATTAGGCGGCGATCGCCCAAGCGAATCTCGATGGAAGTGGTGTGGCCCCCATAGTGATATTGATTTCTTTCTAATGAAGGGAAATTCCCCCTGACTCCCCAACAGCGCACTGCTGGAGCTCGCTCTGCTTGCGCTTGACTAACCTGTCTGTCGGTGGATTGCTGGGTCGTTGCAATCGCGACCAACCCAGAGCCATTGTCGCCGGATGGAGATTGCCACTCTGACATTACGAGGAATGACCGGCCATCGGATGAGGGAGATACAGATGCCTAAGCGCTGCTTGCAAGACTAAGCAAGGGGCAAAGCCCACTGCACGACTCGCAAACAGCCTTTTGCTACTGCAAAATAGAGTACTGCCTTAACGATGGTTTTGCTACATTCTTTACCCATTTTTTAATGGAGCACTGAACATAGCCGATGCAAGCATGGGCCTAGGCTACAGCCCCTCAAAAGCCGCCTCCTGATCCAAGGCTAACCATCCACCATAGGCAGAAATCTCTACTTGTGAGCTTTAATGCACTCTTCAACTAGCGCAGCAACTTGGTCAGCATCCTTCCAACCCAGAATCTCGGTCTCTTTCTTCTCGAGGTTCTTGTAAGTGCGGAAAAACTCGGCCACTTCCTCCAGACGATGAGGATCAAAGTCCTTTAGAGAGTGAACATTGGCATAGCGAGGATCTTCCGCAGGGACGCAGAGCAGCTTCTCATCGCGATCGCCACCGTCAATCATTTCCAGCATGCCGATGGGGCGAGCCGTGATCACGCAGCCAGGGAAGGTGGGCTGATCCATCACCACAATGCCATCGAGGGGGTCGCCATCGTCAGCCAAGGTGTTGGGGATGAAGCCGTAATCGTAGGGGTAGTGCACCGATGCAAACAGCACGCGGTCCAAGGCCATGGCATTCAGGTCCTTGTCAAACTCGTACTTGTTCTTGCTGCCTGCAGGAATCTCTACCAAAACATTGACCAGGCCGGGCTTTGGCTGGGCAGGAATACGAGATAAATCCACTGGGTTTCTCCTAGCTGTTCCACGTCAATTGAAGAAGGCATGACGCGAATCTATCTCACCATCACAATGGCTAGCGATCGCATCATGCCTCCTATCCAGACAGCATTTTACAGTGATTTGTCCAGAGCCCCCCTAGCAACCTGGTAAAAACGCTCAGCTCAAAGTATCAATCCACGCTCAAAGTCTCAGAGCCTGAAGATCTGGGGATTTAAAGCTGGATTGAAGCAATGCCAACAGAAGCAGCTTAGGGTAGACGCGTCAATCTCTCAGCCTGAGGAGAAACAGAGAGGGACGAAGGAAGTTCGGGAGCGTAGCGAAATACAGTGCTCAGCGGGAAAACCAGCGTGAGGACAGCAATGAAAACTCCAATCAAATCAACCATCTTCGGGTGAGGGTGATCGTCAGAGTCGGCCGGGTGGCTATTGGAGTCCATGGTTATGAGTAAGATTTACGATGGTTAGAGATTCAGTCAAGTTATGACCAAAATTCCATCAAGTAGGGAGTAGAACAGTCGTTTTGCTCTACCCATATCCTAGCAAGATTCTGGAACAAGGTCAGTTGGGAGAATACCTGAATTATTAAGATGTCTTGAAATAAGATATAGCTCGTATCCCAAGGCTATCCAAGCTCTGTATTTCAGTGGAGGAAAGGCGTTACAGCCCTCTGATGAGATTTAGGGGGCAATGGGGAACAAAATCAATGGCGTCGTGAACATAGTCATCCCTACGTAACCAACAAACGAAGCCGATGCTTCTACTGCGTTAATGGCTTAGCAAAAGTGACGCGATCGCCCTCAGCCCTCAACCCTCAGATCCATCCGACGAATGATTCGGTGCAGATGACCGACCGCCTTCACCTATCGGCAAGCCCCCCTGCCCAGTCTCCAACAACTGGCGAATGGCCCGCATTTCCTCTAAGAGAGCTTCCAGCAAATTCTGAGTTGCAGTGTGTGGAGACGACAAAACTTCCACCGTCACTTGCTTAATCTTCAGAACATCCTGGGCGAACCGGGCGACTTCATTGGGGTGAAACATCAACGCTTCACGGGGATCCTTGCGATATTCAGGATTCAATCGCTTGGGATTAAAGGCTGGGTTCACTTCCAGCGGATCGGTATTGGCATAGCGATAAATAGAAGCCCGCGAACGGTTCAAGGCACGCTGTACAGCTTCTAGATCCAGCATGCCAGAGTCACTATTCGCCTCAGGAACAGCAGCATCCCCGTCGGCGACAGACGGGGAGAAGGTCGACTGACCATCAGAGGCGTTGGGGTGGGTCATGGCTAGGGCAGGGGGCTATGGATTTCGAACATGAGCTCGAACTGGGAACGAACAAGTCAGGGAACGACTGGAAGCCAAGCAAAAACCTATGCCAAGCGAGATGCATTGTCAGTGGGGGCATCTTGCCATCGACCAGCTCCTACAGCAGCATTGGCTTCTTTAATGTTGACATCGCCGGTGTAGATGGCTCGGCCCACGATCGCACCACTGACCCCCAAGGGTTCTAAGGCCAATAGGCTCAGCAGATCAGTTAGGGAACTCACGCCACCCGAGGCAATCACCGGAATAGAGAGGGACTCAGCCAGGGCACGAAGGGACTCCAGGTTGGGGCCCTCCATGGTGCCGTCGCGATGAATATCGGTGTAGATAATGGCGGCTGCACCGTAATCAGCCATGCGCTGCGCCAGGTCCGTTGCCATCACTTCAGAGGTTTCTAACCAGCCTCGGGTGGCAACCTTGCCATCGCGGGCATCAATTCCCACGGTGATTTGGCCAGGGAATTCTGTACAGAGCTTTTGCACCAGCTCGGGCTGCTCTACAGCCACGGTGCCGAGAATGGCATTGCGGACGCCGAGGTCGAGAAGACGGGCGACGCTATCGCGATCGCGCAGTCCACCGCCCACCTGGATCGGAATGGACAGCGCTTGGGCGATCGCAGCAATGACGCCATGGTTCACCGGCGTGCCTTCCTTGGCACCATCCAAATCAACGAGATGCAACCTTGTGGCTCCCTGCTCTGCCCAATGCTGAGCCATGGCCACGGGGTCTTTACCAAAGACTTCGGCTTGGCCATAGTCACCCTGGTAGAGCCGAACACATTGTCCCCCGAGGAGATCAATGGCTGGGATAACGTCCATGCTGTCATTCGCCTGTGCGATTCATCGCTTTCTAGGCTATCAGGATGAACCGCGTCTATTGGGTTAAGGATCTTGTGGAAAGGATTGAGAGACACCGAACTCCCGCTCTGGGCAGCCCAGCGAGGAACCCGGCGCATGGCCCACTATTCTGCGGTCCATTCTTCATTAGCCGCTTGAATTTCTTCGAGCGATCGCCAGCCCGGCAGCCACAGCTGTCGGTCCTTCAATAGCTTGGCATTGACCCAAACCCGCACCTCATCGTCACAGGAGGCCTGCATTTCAGCAAAAACCCAAGGCCCCTGATTTTTCCGGGTCACCACTTGGAAATGTCGCCAACCCAAAGTCTTTTGTTGAGCAGTCCATTTGGAACCGAGCAAGTGGGGATATTTTTGTTTTTTAGCCATGGGGGCAGTGGAAAGTTGCTCAAGCCACAGTTGCAATGACGCAGCTGTAGTCTTGGCCATGAAGGGTGACGTATTTAAATTCTAGGCTGACTTCCAAACATTCCCCCGAGGCTTTGCGATGAAAGGACTTGAGGTTGAGACTAGAATGCTGCTGCAAATGGCCCCAAATCGTTTGCCAATCTTCAGGGGCAAGACGATCATCCAAAGTCTCTATGGAACGACCCACAAGCTCGGTGTGGCGGTAGCCCAAACGTTCACCAGCACTGACATCAGCATCGATAATGTGATTGTTTCGATCAATGAACATGACATAGTCACCACTGTTATTGATCACCTGTTGGGCCAGCAACATAGCTCGGCTGCTGTCCTGCTCTTGCAACTGAAGACGCAAGGCCCGGTTGTCATTTTCGAGCTGCTTGCGATAGCGATGGAATTGCAGCTGGTTTTCTAGGCGGGTGACCACTTCTTCCGCTTGCACCGGCTGGGCGATGTAATCCGTAATGCCCAGCTTCAGCGCTTTGATTTTGTCCGACACACTGTGAAGATTGCTCATCATCAAAATGGGCAAGCGCTGGAGCTGGCGATCGCGCAACATTGCCTGGGCCAGCTCAAACCCACGCTCCGGCATGGTCAAATCCATCAAAATGGCATCGGGCTCTAAATGCTTGATTTGGGGCAACGTGTTTGCGCCTTGGCGAAACAGCTCTAGGCGATAGCCCCGCTGGCGCAGCAAAACCTGAAGCGTATCTTCACTGGAAGGCTGCTCCATAATGCAAACGATCACCATCTCATCAACCGGCAGCAAGGCCGTGACCTTCGGACTGGTGAGGATGCGGAGAATTTCCCGCTCGGTTTTTTCTAGTTCACTAGGATGCTGAGATCCTTGGGTGGAGAGGGCCTGATGGTAACGAACAAGGCGTTCTAGATCGCTACAAGCTGCCGCAAAATCCTGGGGCTCTAAGTAAGTTTGGCGGAGCAATGTCGCAAGATCTACCGTGGGATCGATGCTGGATGCCGCGACCTGTTCTCGCAATAGCTTGCGCAGGTAGTAGCTCAGGGTCGGGGAGAGCTGCACGGCCGATGAATCAAAATTGTCCTTCGCGATCGCACCTATGGCCATGGGAATTCCACATTGACGAGAACTTAGGCACCAAAAGATGAGCGACGAGGCACCCCATGGACCTCTGTAACATCCCGGCTTCCATAGGTTTCCCGTTCAAAGCATCAAGTTCAACTCACTGGAGTCCCGAACAAGCAATATTTAGGCCATTCTGCCCCTACTGCCTTGCAGTTGGGCTAAGCCAGCCAGAATTACAGAGAGAATCTGCGGGAAATACGGAGGTATTGAGAAAGTTCACAACCTTTTTATCACTGCCTAAAACGTTAAACAGTCTTACTTCCCGGAAGACGAGGCGAACGCATATCCCTCATAATGGAAGTGATTGACTTTTCTTAATGAGACTGAGCAGCGGTATGGCCAGGGACTTACGGGGATTTTTACAGCTGCTCGAAAAACGTGGACAACTCAAGCGCATCACCGCCGAAGTCGATCCCGACCAGGAAATTGCTGAAATTGCGACTCGAATGATGCAGGCTGGAGGGCCAGCATTGCTATTTGAAAACGTGAAGGGCTCCGACATGCCCGTGGCAGTCAATGTCATGGGGACCGTGCAGCGGGTCTGCTGGTCGATGAACGTGGAGGAGCCAGAGGAGCTGGAACAGCTGGGGGACAAACTTGCCCTGCTTTACCAACCTCGCCCTCCCAAGAAGTTCTCCCAAGCAGTGGACTTCGGCAAAGTTCTATTCGATGTAGTCAAGGCCAAGCCCATGCGGGACTTGTTGCCGGTCTGTCAGCAAGTGGTTCTTAAAGACGACGAGGTTGACCTCACAAAAATTCCCTTCCTCAAGGTTTACCCCGGTGATGCAGGCAAGGTGTTGACCTTAGGCTTGATGATCACCAAGGATCCTGAGACGGGAATCCCCAATGTGGGGGTTTACCGGCTACAGCTGCATTCAAAGAACACGATGACCGTGCAGTGGCTCTCCGTGCGGGGGCCCACGCGGCACCTGCGCAAAGCAGCAGCCATGGGTAAGAAGCTGGAAGTGGCGATCGCCATTGGCGTAGACCCCCTGGTAATTATGGCTGCGGCCACGCCACTCCCCATTGACCTCTCCGAATGGCTGTTTGCTGGCATCTACGGTGGCAAAGGTGTTCGCCTAGCCAACTGCAAAACCGTTGACCTGCAAGTACCAGCAGACTCTGAGATTATTCTGGAAGGCACCATCACCCCTGGCGAAACGGCAGTGGATGGCCCCGCCGGAGACCATATGGGCTACTACGGAGCCATCAACGAAGAAGCTCCGCTATTTCGCTTCCACTGCGTCACCCATCGCAAAAACCCAATTTATCTGACCACCTTCAGCGGTCGTCCTCCCAAGGAAGATGCCATGATGGCGATCGCCCTCAACCGCATCTACACTCCCATCCTGCGCCAGCAAGTCCCGGAGATTAAAGACTTCTTCCTACCGATGGAAGCCCTGAGCTACAAGGCAGCGGTAATCTCCATCGACAAGGCTTATCCCGGTCAGGCCCGTCGAGCAGCCCTGGCCTTCTGGAGCGCGCTACCCCAATTCACTTACACCAAGTTTGTGATTGTTGTGGACCAGGAAATCAATATCCGCGACCCCAGGGCGGTGGTTTGGGCCATTACTTCCAAGGTGGATCCAGCGCGGGACGTGTTTATCCTGCCGAATAACCCCTTCGACAAGCTGGACTTTGCTACGGAGCAGCCTGGCCTGGGCGGCAAGATGGGTATTGATGCAACCACTAAAGTTGCGCCCGAGAGCGATCGCGTTTGGCCCGGCACCCTGGAACCGACGGATGAAATTGCCGCGAGAGTGAATGCGCGCTGGGCAGAATACGGCTTAGCAGATATCAAACTAGGTGAGGTTGATCCCAACCTATTCGGCTATGACATCCCCAAATCCGAAGACAGCCCCTCCAAAAGCTAATGAGCTGAGCGTCCCACCAGAGCGAATGAGCGTTAAATCGTTGTGGTTTAGCACCCTCATTCGCCTCCCGGATTCGGTGATTCCCAATATTTGGAAGCGGGTGGCGCTCTGCGGCTTGGTGGGCTTTCTGGTGTCTTGGGGATACAGCAAAGGCGCGATTTGGTTGGCTCAGCCCGGAGTTGCCAATGTCATCCCCAGTTTGGTTTTAGGCCTGTTGTTGGTCTTCCGAACGAATACTGCCTACGATCGCTTCTGGGAGGGACGCAAAAGCTGGGGCCGCATTGTCAATGCCAGCCGTAACTTGGTGCGACAGATTTTGGTAGCGGTGCAGACTCACTCGGACCCGGAGCGAGAGCAGCAGCGCCAGGTCATTCGCCTGGTGGCGGGGTTTGCGATCGCCACCAAACAACACTTGCGGGGAGAACAACTATTACGCTTCGAATTTGACGGCGTGCTCACCGAACATCAGCTGGATGTGCTGAGCAGCGTCAATCATCCCCCCTTAGAAATTGCGGTATGGATTGATGATTACTTGCAACAGCAACGGCAGCAGGGCAATCTCGACCCATTTCAAATTAATAGCCTGATGGCGCTGATCAGCGAACTAGTCGATGCCCTGGGCGCTTGCGAACGCATCGTCAAAACGCCGGTGCCCCTGGCCTATTCCATCCATCTCAAACAGTTACTGCTGATTTATTGCTTGACATTGCCCTTTACCCTCGTTGCTACGTTGGGCTGGCTGACGGGCATTGCCGCAGCCTTAGTGAGCTTTACGATGTTGGGCATTGAAGCGATCGCCCTGGATATTGAAAATCCCTTTGGGCGCGATCGCCATGACTTACCCCTAGAAGCTATTTGCACCACCATTCGCCGCAATATGGAAGATCTGATTGCCCTAGGACCGGCCTGTGGTCGGCGTGATGTAGAAGCGCCAGGCATTCAGTTGCTTCCCGAACTTCGTAAGCCTGCTCCATAGCGAAGATTCAAAGATTCTAATAAAAATCTAGTGCGAGGAAGATTCGAGCGCGATTGCATAGTCTGGCAGGCTTTCCTAGAGGCTGATTTCTCCAGTCATCTAAGTTTTTACTCAAGAACTTCTCCGCTACCTGCATATCTATTCGGAGTTTCACCTAGACAAGGATGCGAGCAAAACAGTCGCACACTAAACAACTAGGAGAACTCCTCACATGGCTAATATCAACGGCGGTCCCGGTAATGACGTTATCAACGGCACCAACCCCTTTCTCTTCTTCACCGATGGCGAAGACCTAATCCACGGTAACGATGGCAACGACACCATCTACGGTAAGGGCGGCGACGATCGCCTCTACGGGGATGACGGCAATGACCGGGTCTACGGTGAAGATGGCGATGACCGCGTTTACGGCGGCAACGGCGATGACATCGTCTCCGGTGGCAATGGCAACGACTATGTCTCGGGTGGTGCTGGCAACGACAGCGTCTATGGTGGCGCTGGCAACGACAGCCTGTACGGTGGCAGTGGCAACGACTATATGAGCGGTGGTTCTGGCAACGACTACATGAGTGGTGGCAGTGGCAACGATTCCATGTACGGCGGCAGTGGCAATGATTCCATGTACGCCAGCTTCGGCGATGACTACATGCGCGGTGGCACGGGCGATGATTACATGAGCGGCAGCTATGGCAACGATCGCATGTATGGCGATGACGGTACTGACCGCATGTTCGGTGGCAGTGGCAATGACACCATGTACGGTGGCGACGGTGCCGACGAGATGGATGGCGGCAGCGGTGCTGATTACATGGCGGGTGGCAAAGGCAATGACTCCTATGTCGTAGATTCTCTCGGCGACCAAATCTATGAGGTCTTAGGCGAAGGGATTGAAACCGTTCTTTCTAAAGTCAACGGTTACAGCTTGGCTGCCAATACCAACCACCTAAACCTGGATACCGGAATACTGAGTGGTAGCGGCAACAGCCTAAGCAACACCATTAAGGGTAATGCTTCAGACAATACTCTCAATGGCCTAGGCGGCAACGACACCATCTATGGTTATGACGGCAATGACACCATTAATGGGGGCACTGGCAACGACACCATGATTGGCGGCCAGGGTAATGACGTTTACTACGTTGACTCCCTCAATGACACCATCACTGAAGTCTATGGCGAAGGCATTGAGACGGTCTACAGCTCCGTCAGCGGCTATACCTTAGCCGACAACACCAACCACCTCACCCTATTAGGTACGGTTTATAGCGGCTACGGTAATGCGCTTGGCAATACCATTCGCGGCAATAACGTCGCTAACTATCTGCGAGGTGGAGATGGCAGCGACAGCATCTACGGCAACGGCGGCAATGACAGCCTCTACGGTGATGATGGCAACGACTACATCAGCGGTGGTCTCGGCAATGATTTTCTACGCGGTAGTGCCGGAGCAGATAGCCTTTCAGGGGGAGACGGCACCGACAGCCTCTACGGTGGTCTGGATAATGACACGCTGCGCGGTGATGCTGGGGATGATTATCTCAGTGGCTACACAGGAAACGACAATCTTATTGGTGGCCTAGGTAATGACCGCTTGGTCGGTGGCGAAGGCAATGATCGCCTCAATGGCTTTGGTACTGTCGCATCAGCAACTCCCCAGTTTGATGTCTTAACGGGTGGCGCTGGCTCTGACAGCTTTATCCTGGGCGGCACCTGGGGCGTCTCCTACGTCGAAGTGGGTGATGGCTATGCGGTTATCAACGACTGGGACCCTAAGGCGAGCTTCTTTGATAGCGAATTTGACCGCATCGAAGTGCGCGACCCCGCAGCCCTGGGCGGCGGTAGCTACAGCCTTGAGTTCAAGGCCGTTATGGGGGCGACCAATGTGAACAGCAATGGCATCCTCGATACCGAGATTTACTTCACCAATGCGGCCGGTTCTAAGGACCGCATCGGCATCATCCAGGACAATACCAATGTCAGCATCACTCGTGACTTTGTGATGGTGTAAGACAGTGTTGCTGACTCAACTCCATGACTAGCACTTGTGCCAGTCTGAATTTGAGATGGATCGAGTGGAGAGCTAAAACAAATAGTTTTCCACTCGATTAGTTGCGAAAGAAGCTCTGGCCTAGATAGACTGAGGGCATTAAGCTTGATGACTCGAAATGACTGTGAAGTCATTGTACAGCGCGGTTTTCGCAATCTGCATATCTATCTAAAATCCCGCGTATTAATAAGGAAGTGTGAGCCATTGCCTACCGCACATTAAACCCATTGGAGCATGTCTCAAATGCCTAACGTGATTAAAGGAACTCCTGCTAGCGAAACGCTGTATGGTACCGATCCTCTATTATTTTTTCAGGATGGTGAAGACCTGATCTACGGCAACGCTGGCAATGATGCTATCCACGGCAAGGGAGGAGATGATCATCTTTACGGTGAAGATGGCGATGACCGAGTTAATGGGGGCGATGGCAATGATCTAGTGTCCGGCGGTGCTGGAGATGATGACCTCTTGGGCGGCAATGGCAACGACAAGATGGATGGTGGCAGTGGCAATGACTACATGCGTGGTGGCAGTGGTAATGACAACATGTTCGGTGGCAGTGGTTCTGACCGCATGTTTGGCGATGATGGTGACGATCGCATGTACGGCAACAGTGGCAACGATGACCTGTACGGTGGTAACGGTGATGACGAGCTAGATGGCGGAAGTGGTGAGGATTACTTAGCAGGCGGTAAAGGTGACGATTTCTACGTTATTGACTCCCTGAGTGATCAAGTTTACGAGGTGAATGGCGAAGGTATCGATACGGTGCGTTCAAAAGTCAACGGTTATAGCCTCACTGCCCATGTAAATCATTTGGACCTGGATCAGGGTGTTCTGAGTGGTAGCGGCAACAATCTAAACAACACCATCACAGGGAATGAGCTTAACAACATCCTCAATGGTTTGGCTGGTAACGATACTATTTATGGCTATGACGGCAATGATGTAATTGATGGTGGCACTGGCAAGGACACCATGATTGGTGGCAAAGGCGATGATGTCTACTACGTTGACGACGGAAACCACCCCATTGGCGTAAGCGACGATATCATTCTTGAACTCTCTGGAGAAGGAACAGACACCGTTTATAGCTCTGCTTTCAGCTATCAAATGGCGGATAACATCGAGAACGCAACTCTCCTGAGCAACGGTAGATATCTGTATGGCAATGATTTAGACAATTTCATGCGCGGCCGCAATAGCTGGGACACTATACATGGTGGAGACGGAGACGACACAATATACGCACGTGGAGGGGCTGATGAGCTCTACGGAGGTGCTGGAAGCGACGACCTCTATGGTGGGTCAGGCAATGATATCTTACGTGGACAGTTGGGCGACGATCACCTCTACGGTGGGTCAGGTAATGATCATCTCTTAGGGGGCGAGGGAAATGATCGTCTTTATGGTGGTAATGGTGACGATACTCTACACAGCCTTTCTATTTCTTCTTCAGCATCCGAGATTGATATCCTGACGGGAGGGGCTGGCTCAGACACCTTTAGCCTTCTGCCCATAAACTATCCTCTGTTTGGTACAGGCTATGGAGTGGTTACTGATTGGGACCCTAAAGCCAGCATATTCGATACTGAGTTTGATCGCATCAAGGTCCTTGATCCTGCTGGAGCTTATCTCGGTGGCGGTTTCTATAGCCTGGAATTCAAGGCAGTGATTGGGGCAAACGGTGTGAGGAGCAATCAAACCTTTGACACTGAAGTCTACTTCACAGATAGCAGTGGATTGAAGGATCGCATCAGCATCATTGAGGACACCACGGATGTGATTATCGCCCGCGACTTCTCTTTTGCATAAACCAATGGGGAGTGACTCAACGCTTTGGCTAGTTATTGTGCCTGCCTGATTTGAGGGGGGTTTTGATGAAAAGAGTGCCCGAGAGACCTTTCCCTCGAGCACTCTTTTCATTTATGAGCGCTTGATCTTTGGTAATTCCACGCGCCGACGCTTGCGCTGAACCACCACTGTTGGGAAGGGCACAGGGCTAAATTCAGGCGGAAGCTTCTCTGGCATTAGCCCTGGCGCAGTTTCAGCCACGGCTTCGCACCATTGGGAGCAATCGCGATTTTCAGTATCGTAAGAATGAAATTGAGCCATGGAACAATCCCAAGAGCGATAGGTCTAGCTATCAGAAACCACTATTTCCAACAGACTATTGCTGCATGACCCCATCGTTCCCGTAGCCAATAAAAAAGCGCCAGAAGAATATTGCAGCTTGGAAAAAGCCGAGTTACCACAGGAGAATCCTGGGCGATCGCAGCGAAACTCCGTGACATTGCATAGCCTTGGGGTTAGCAGACTACTTGCCATGCACCAGCCCCTTCGTGATACTGGTGCCCATAGTTGCTTTTCCGTCCTCCTATGGCTCTGGATAAGATTGCACTCGATTTTGCATTTGGCTTAGTCCCCGTGGCACTGCTGGGTCAGGGAGAATTGCGCTATCTGTTAATCCGCCATAAGAAGGGGCATTGGGGCTTTCCCAAGGGCCATAAGGAAGGCGAGGAGTCGGATTTAGTCGCGGCCCAGCGAGAGTTTGAAGAGGAGACTGGGGTGACGAGCTATGAGGCCGTACCCAATGTGAGCTTTGTAGAGCGGTATCAATTTCGCAAAAAGAAGGGCAAGCGGGTTAGCAAAACAGTGAAGTATTTTCTGGCGACTGTTCCTTTAATGGGGGGAGAGTTACCCAAAGTTTCGATCCAGGCGAAGGAGATTCGCGATTTCCGTTGGTGTTCGGGAGATGAGGCGAAGGAATTGCTGAGCTTTGGGATGAGTCGCCAGGTGCTGATGGATTGTGAGCAGGCGATCGCGATGCTATCTACCGATGCTCTTTTTGGTTGAATGGCTTACTTGAGTTTTGGATCAAACTTTGCGTTTGCATTGCCAATGGGGCTGGGAGCTAAACCTCCCAGCTAAGAGCTCAAGTCCGTTCAAACGGACTCAACAGCCAGCTCATGAGGTGTCTTTCATAATCTGAATTCGATAGCTACAAAACCGGCCTCTTCCCCTACCCCCTACTCCTAAAGGAGCAGGGGAAGCGGACGCAAAACCGGCAATCTGGAGCTATGGCTTGGGGCTGTTTCTCCCCGCTCCTTTAGGAGAGGGCTGGGGGTTGCCCTGGGCAGGCCAGCCGAGAAGAGGAGGTATTGCTTCTTGTCGAACGGAGGTTCTCATAGGTTTTAGCCCACTTGAGTGGGCTTGAGCTTTGAGCCTTGGGATTTATCCCAAGGCATTCAGGGGGATGAAGCCGAAGCGTTATCTATCGGTGCGGTTAGCCAATGCTCCAGCCCTTCGGATTGCAGGGCGGCAGCAATGCGCTGGTTGAGCTGGGGGGCAAGGGCAATCGCATCCGGCGTCAACAACAATGGCGGGCTCTCGGGTTGCGGTTCGTATAGGCCTTGCACAAACTGGGAAACGCGATCGGTTTCGCGGGGCAGAAGATCAGCAAAAGCGAGGCGTAGCTCTGGCAAAACCTGGAGAAAGTCATCATCACTCCATTGCTTAAGCTGATGGTCCAGAGACTCTAAGAGCTGGGGCAACTGCCAGGCAACTTCTCGGCTGAGGCTGAGCAGGCCACGCAGGAAGCCGACGCTTTCACTGGGGCTGGCGATGGCGCCTGCTAAATATCCAGATGCCATCGCAACTAAACTCTCTCCTTCTAAGCAGCCTACATTGTAGAGAATGCCTGCGGCGGCGCCTTGAACGATGGCGTTGCCACCTTGGATTTCTAGCAGGCTCAGCAGGCCATCAATAAAAAGGTCGCTGTCCAGTTGGGTTTCTTCAGACTCGGGCATTTGCAGAGCAGGTTGTTCTGAGTTGGGTTCACGGTTGATGCGCTCCCAGAGGCTGGCGAGGGCGTTGAGTAGGGGGCTGGCTCTGTCGGTGGGGAATTGGGCCAGGGAGGGGAGCAGGTAGCAGAGGCGGCGGTAGGCGATCGCGCTCAATGCAGGAATTTGGGGCAAGCGATGGGCTTCTAAGGGCTCGCGGGATTGCCATAGCAGGGTGAGCTGGTTGAGGGCTTCGGCCAGGGAGAGGAAATCGCTGTCTTGGTTGACTTGGCTATCGATGCAGCGCAGCAGCTCGGTGGTATAGGCATGGAGGCCCATGCGGCAGGCGTCGATGAGCAGGCGCACTGCGACGAGGGCAGATTGGCCTTCGCCTGTGACGGCGAGTTCGAGGATAGCGAGCTTGAGTTTTTCTAAGGTTGCTTCTGCAACAGTAGAGCCGTGACGAGATCGCTCAATCAGATAACTCTCAGTCTTGGGCTGCCACTCATATTCCCAGTCTTCAATCAGGCGATCTAGCTTCTTGCCTTTCACAAAGTCAGGGCCACCGCGCCGCTTGGCGAAGGGGACTTTGAGGAATTTGAGGCTGTGGAAGAGGCGGCTGGCCTGGCGGTGCTTTTGCTTCCGGTAGAGGTCGAGGCTGAGGGATTTGGCCTCGGTGCTGTTGAGCTTGAGGCGGAGGAGCTTGGCCTGGCGGCGGAAGTCTTCGACGATGGGGGGCAGGCCAATATGAACAGGTAGGTTGCCGACGCGATCGCCCCGCAATGCCTTATCCACGGCGGTCATCAT
>CALLAT010000026.1 GCA_938002085.1 uncultured Pseudanabaenaceae cyanobacterium | reverse complement strand
CAGCTGGCAGTGCAGTTGGCCTTGCCTGCGGCTCAGGGGAAGGAAGAGGAGAAGCTTGCTGCAGTGAAGGCTTGGCTGGCAAACCATGATGGCTGGCTTTTAGTGTTTGATAATGCGGACGAGCCGGAGTGGTTGACGCCGCTGATGCCAACGAACCCGAGGGGCAAGGTTTTGCTGACCTCGCGGGCGACGATTTTTGATGAGGTGGGGATTCGCTCGCCGTTGGCCCTGGATGTGCTGTCGTTGGCGGAGTCGCTGGAGCTGATTTTTGAGCGGACGGGGCGGTCGCGCAGTGAGGAAGCGGTGGCAGCGGCGACGGAACTGAACGGGGAACTGGATGGGCTGCCCCTGGCGCTGGAGCAGGCCAGTGCCTTTATGCTGCGCAAGAGAGTTGGCTTAACAACCTATTTGAAGACTTACCGTAAGGCTGGCTTGACGCAGCTGGAGAAGGTGAAGGCCAAAACGGGCAGCTACCCGTCTTCTGTGGTGAAAACTTGGGCCTTGAATATGCAGGCGGTGGGGGCGGAAGCACCTGCTGCTGCGGAATTGCTGACCTTTAGTGCTTTCTTGGCACCGGATGCGATTCCCTATCGGATTTTGATGGTGGGGGCTGAGAAATTAAACGAGGTCTTGCAAGAGGCATTGCAAGGAGAGGATGCAGATGAGCAACGCTTGGCTTTGAGTGAGTTGCTGGAACCGTTGAGCCAATATTCTTTGGTGCGATGGGAGCCGGAGCGGGAGGGGTATAGCGTTCACCGGCTGGTGCAAGCGGTGGTGCGAGATGGCCTAGAGCAAGATGAGAAGGTTTGGTGGATTGAAAGGGCAATCGAGGCCATTAGAAGGGCTTACCCAGGTTCAGAGTTCAAACATTGGCCTACTTGTGTTGAGCTATTGCCCCATTGGTTGAGCATCGCAGGCCAGGCTCTACACCAACAGTTGCAATCCGAAGCATTAGGTACATTGCTCACCCAAGCAGGCTTTTACCTGCATACTCAAGGGCACTATCAAGAGGCTGAGCTCTTGTATACTGATGCTTTTTCGATTTGCCAAGCAGAACTCAGCGAGCACCATCCAAAGACAGCTTCTAGTCTTAATAACTTGGCAGCACTTTATCGTGCTCAAGGGCGCTATCAAGAGGCTGAGCCCTTATTCATTAAAACACTCAAAATCAGAATAGCGGTGCTCGGTGAGCACCACCCTGATACAGCTTCCAGCCTCAATAACTTAGCGGACCTCTATCGTTCTCAAGGGCACTATCAAGAAGCTGAACCCTTATTCATTGAAACACTCAAAATCAGAATAGCGGTACACGGCAAGCATCATCCTGATACTGCACAAAGCCTCAACAACTTGGCATTGCTTTACAACTCTCAAGGTCGCTATCAGGAAGCTGAACCCCTATATATCGAAGCACTTGTCATCAGAAAAGCAGTGCTCGGTGAGCGCCATCCTGATACTGCTGCAAGTCTCAATAACTTAGCGATGAACTATGACTATCAAGGCCACTATCAGGAAGCTGAACCTCTATGTCTCGAAGCACTTGCCCTCAGAAAAGCAGTGCTCGGTGAGCGCCATCCTGATACTGCTGCAAGTCTCAATAACTTAGCGATGAACTATAACGTTCAAGGTCGCTATCAGGAAGCTGAACCCTTGTTAAGGGAGACACTCATCACCTGCAAAGCAGTGCTCGGTGAGTGCCATCCTGATACTGCTACAAGTCTTGATAACTTAGCGATGAACTATAACTCTCAAGGTCGCTATCAGGAAGCTGAACCTCTCTATATCGAAGCACTTTCCATTAGAAAAGCGATATTTGATGAACTTCATCCTGATATTGCTTCTAGCCTCAATAACTTGTCGGCACTCTATTACAACCAAAATCGTTTTGCAGAAGCTGCAGAAATGATGTCTGGCGTCATTACTATATTGGAAGAAATTCTTCCACACCATCCCAACACAAAGACAGCAAGAGAGAACTTAAAAGCTATTCAACAAAAAATAAATAAGTAAATAAGCGCCACGGGTCGAATATTCATACTCCCAAGCCTAAACAAAATTGTTGCTGGAGCATCCAGCTGCGCCTCATCTCTCACTTCCGCCCTCACCGTTTGCTCACAGGCATTATCCTTTCTCTGCTCAGCCGCTAATTGAGAAAGATAACCCACCGCCGCAACACTACAAATCACTAGAAAGCCTAATCCAAGTTGCCTTACTTCCATGGGATGCCTAGCATCACTGGACAGATGTTTCCCATGGAATTAATCAACAGCTAAAACGCAGCTTTTTCTTAGGATCTAACTTGCACCGGCATCACAAGATAAGTCATCTTCAACGCCCCCAACGGCGTCACCACCACCGGACTCGTCGCCGTATTCAACTGCATCTGAATCTCCGCCGCATTCAACGCCTTCAACCCATCCATCAAATACCGCACATTAAACGCAATCTCCAAATCATCCCCCGTCACCTGCGCCGGCATCGACTCCTGCCCACTCCCAACATCCTGCGCATCCGCCGACAACGTCACCTGCTGCCCCCCAGCATCTAACGTCAACTTCACCACACTATTCTTCTGATCCGCCAACACAGCCACCCGCTCCAGACTGCTCAAAAACAACCGACGATCCAACGTCAACTGCCGATCAAACGACTTCGGAATCAACTGACCATAATTCGGATACTGCCCATCCAACGTCCGACTCGTCAGATACTGATCCCCCCACTGGAACACCGTCTGCCCCTGATCAAAATACAAAGCCAACGGCTCCGCCGACGTCCCCGCACTCACAATCCGCTCCAAATCCCGCAACGCCCGCGCAGGCACAGTCACCTCAAACGCCTCCGGCGGAGCCGCCGTCGTCGCCCCCTCATCCTGGCTAGGCGTCTCCACCACCGCCAACCGGTGACCATCCGTCGCCGCAAACTCCAAATTCTCCGGCGACACCTTCAGATGAACCCCCGTCAAAACCTGCTTCGTCTCATCCGCACTCGTCGCAAACAGCGTCCCGTGCAACCCCTCCATCAACGCATCCGTCGGCAAATGAATCGCCTCACCCGCCTGGGCCAACGGCAACTCCGGAAACTCATCGGGACCAATGCCCCTCACCTGATACTTACCAGAATTCGCCAGCAGCGTCACCGCAGTCCCCGGATTCGTCTCCTCCAACGTAATCGGGCTATCGCTCGACAACCGAGACACAATATCCGTCAGCAGCTTCGCCGGGAGCGTAATCGCCCCGCTCGTCTCAACCTGGGCCGAAAAGCTGGACTGAATCCCCAGCGTCAAATCAAATGCTGCCAAACTCACACGTTGAGCTGCCGCATCCGCAGTGAGCAGAATATTCGCCAAGATTGGCTGGTTCGGCCGGGAAGGCACGGCACGGCTCACCAAGGACAGGTGAGTGTTGAGATCACTTTGATTGCAAACCAGCTTCATGGAGTTTCACTCGAAAAAATACAAAGCGCAGCACGCAAGATGCGTTGCCGAGAAACCAAAACCACAGACGAAATTAAACAAACTAGACGTTAGGAGCAGAAGCGATCGCCAACAAACTACCTTCTGACAACTTCAACAGCGGGTTTTAAACCTTCAAAACTCGTATCAAAAAGAACTTACTCAAATTGAAATACGGAGATTTCGCAAAACACCACTGGTCTAGTACGTGAGCTTCATGAGACAACCTCGGAATTTCACCTAGGCGATCGCAAGTCACTATCCCACCACTTTTCCTCTATGCCCCAACCTCAAAGGGTTTTGAGTTCAGAGGGTTTTGTTTCTTACAAGGCCAATTGGCTTTAACTCATCAAGGCTGTTCAGCGCCTTTTTCCAAACTGCTCAAGCATCCTAACACTGGATTTCATCCGGTTCAAATCCTTACCTCGCGCGTTTTAAAACCGATCTAGAGGCTGTTTTTAAAACTTTAAAGAGACGTAGTAGTAGGTCCTGTTGAAACTGTGGAAAAGATCGCGATCCCTTGATCAGTCATCGTTTTAGAGGTTTTAAACATTGTGGAAAACTAGGGGAAAAGATCCTGAGTTTTCCTACTAAGTATTTTTGCTTATCTGCTTTCTCCCCATTCTCTTCCAGAATATCCACAGGTTCTTCCCGATCTTTTCCACAGGTTTTCGGGGAGTTATCCACAGGTAAGCGGCAAAAAATCTTTTGAATACTTTTTGAAAGCCTTTGTCGGTGAGAATGAAATAGCTCTGATGAAGTGGAGCGAGCTGTGCTGAATTTCTCTTCCTATATAAAGGGTCTCTTGACTGCTTTAAAGGCGCACCCGTGGATTTGCTGAAATCCAATATTCATAAGGGATTCACACAATTCTTGGGGAATGGACCATCTCTCTTTTGAATGACTACAACAACGGAGCAGCGTCACTTGGGGCGCGTTCTGACTCTCTGGTGAACGGCATCGCGAAACCATTCAAGATACTTAAAATAAAAAGTACCTTTTGTTTCACTTCGTTGCCTAAAACGTCACTTGTGGAAAACTCGCCAGTCCTCATCCTATTCAAACGCCCGTGAGTACCTATATTTTCGATTTTGACGGCACATTGGCCGAGACCTTGCCAGCCCTGTTAGGGATTGCCAATGGTCTTGCGGCGGAGTTTGACTTCGCGCCGATGGATGAGGCTGAATTCCAGCGTTGGCGGGGGTTGACTACCCAGGAAATTCTCAAAGAAGGCCGGGTTTCCCTGTGGAAAATGCCTCGAATTGTGCGGCGAGTGCGGCGGGAACAGCACCGGATCATGCCAGATATGGAGATGGTGCCGGGAATGAAAGCGGCGTTGATGGCACTCCAGCAACGGGGCGATCGCTTGGGACTTGCGACTTCTAATGGTGAAGAAAATCTACGTATTTTCTTGGGGAATAACCAGCTAGAAGGAGTATTTGAGTTTGCTCAATATGGTATTTCTCTCTTTGGTAAGGCGCGAGTGCTGCGCAAAATGGTCCAGCAGGAAGGCCTAGATCTGTCACAAACCTTCTACGTAGGTGATGAGGTCCGAGATATTCAGGCTGCTAAAAAAGTGGGTCTGCGATCCGTCGGGGTGAACTGGGGCTTCAACACCTCAGAAGCGTTGCGCAGCGTTCGGGCTGATTTTGTCTTGAGTGACCCCACTTCGCTGTTGTATTTGCCTGTGAAAGTGCAGGAAGAGTCTGGATTCCCTTGGGAAGACGGCCTTGATGACTCAGTTGCTCTCAAGTCGCGTATGGAAGTGGAGCCCGAGCGAGAACCACTCAGCATGTCGTTAGCGGAGATCTTTCCAACCTTCTCGCGCATTGCCATGGGCAGCTAAGACTTGGCATTTGCATCAGGGCTTGGCACGGCTATGAAATTCAATCCTGGGCGGAGATCTGCTGTGTCTGCCGGGTTGGTTGAAGCTGAAAGAGCTTATTACGTACCTGAGTTCGACAAATTTAAGGCTGGCTTGGCTCTGCTGCCGTGAGCTAAAGTTCATGGCTCAAAGTTCAAGTCCGTTAAAACGGACTGAACAGCTCACCTGTGAGGGTTGCAGCCCACTTTAGTGGGCTTTCGCTCTTAGGCTGGGAATTTATTCCTAGCTTGCTTCGCCAGTGCTTTTGCGAGCCGTCGAACTCAGGTTATTACGTGGATCTCTGTCATGGTTCAGCTTCGCTCCATTGCTTTGCCCATCGTTCATAACTTGCAGCTGCGATCGCCCATCGCAGCGCTGATCCAAGGTGATAGCAGCCTGGCCCAGCGCCGTCAAACCCTGGCTGAAATTCGCCAACGGCTCCAGGACTGGGGCACCTTAGAATTTTCAACCCTGGACAATGGCCTCTTTCCCGCTGCGGCTGTGAACGATGAGACGAAATATACCGGCTATGACAGCGTTTGGGTCAGAGACAACATTCATGTGGCCCACGCCCATTGGGTGATGGGCCAGGCCATTGCCCAGACGGGAGACCATTCTGAGGAGCATGTTCAGGCAGCCCGACAGATTGGGGTTGCTGTGAAGACGGTGACAACGCTGATGGATTACTTTCAGCGCCACTGCGATCGCTTCACGGCCATTATTCAGAGCCAGGTCAATGCCGATGAGCCGATGAATCGGCCCCACATTCGTTTCAATGGCAGAGATCTATCTGAGATAGACCAAAAGTGGGCCCATGCCCAAAATGATGCCTTGGGATATTTCCTCTGGCTCTACTGCAAGCTCGCCCAGGTCGGTGCCATTAGGCCGGAGCGATCGGCGGGAGAAATGCTGAATTGCTTCGTCGCCTACTTTGACGCGATTGGCTACTGGGCCGATGCAGACAGTGGACATTGGGAAGAAGCCCGCAAAATAGAGGCTTCCAGCATTGGTGCCGTCCTGGCCGGTTTAGAGCAACTGAAAATATTAACAGATGGAACTGCAAATATTTTCAGTTCGGCTAATTTTGCTTCTGTTTTTGATCTGGGGCAGATTACTCGACTGATCCAGGAGGGTCACGCTGCCCTGGCCCAGATCTTGCCTTGGGAATGTCGTCAGCTGGAATGTCATCCGCAGGAATGTCGTCAGCCGGAATCCTATCAGCCGGAATCGCAGATGGAGCCCCTGCATCGCCGTTACGATGGTGCGCTGTTGTTTTTGATCTACCCTCTCCAGGTCGTATCGCCTGAGATGGCTCAGCAGATCTTGGATGATGTGACCGGCAATCTCCAGGGAGACTGGGGTATCAAGCGCTATTTAGGGGATTCCTTTTGGGCTCCGGACTATAAGGCCAAGGCTGGAGAAGGCGATCGCACCATAGATGTGAGTGACGATGCCAGCTGGCGCGATGCCTTGCTAACGCCTGGTCGCGAAGCCCAGTGGTGTATTTTTGATCCGATCATTTCGGTGATCTATGGCCAGCGCTATCAACGGTCTGGTGCAGCGGAAGATTTGGCGAAGCAGCTGGAATACTTGGCGCGTGCCCTAGGTCAAGTGACCGCTGCCGATTGCCCCATAGGTGCTTACCAATGCCCGGAGCTGTATTACGTCGAGGCGGGGGAGTATGGACCCAATGATTCAACGCCATTGCTGTGGACCCAGGCGAATTTGGCGATCGCCCTGGTCACGGCAGAGCAGAGTTTTGCTGAGGCAAGCGATCGCTGGGGATTTGAGCAGACCTAGCTGGGGGCAATGTTGATTTTGGGAACGGAGCGGGGTGAGGGGTTATGCAGTCTGTCTTGAGAGCTGAGTTTCCAGTAACATCCCTGAGACATCGCTTTAGGCGGAGTCACCACAGAGAACACACTTCAACCGGCGATCGCCCCATTGCCGGTTTTTTTATGCGCTTGCCAGCTGAATCTCGCCACTGCCTCATCGCTGGCCTAAAGCTGTCAGTCCTTAGCCTTGCAATCCTGGTCTGGTACCTAGCACTGGGATAAGTTGAAAATGCTCTGATCGTGTCGTTTCAGCGATCGGGCATTGTTTAGGCTTGGGGGAATCTGTTTCTTCGCTGTGACTGAGTGAGGTGGGTAACTGTCTCATGGATTTGTGACAGGGTAAAGCTCAGCAGGTGGTTGATTTATTGAAGCCCGATTGCAGTCCTGCCGGAGAGTTAATAATGCTTTAAGAAAAAGGGTTTGCCATTTCTACTACGCTTGCCATATGCACCTAGTGCATCCCCCAGACTCCTCCTCTTCAAGTCTGGGGGACTTAATTCTTTAGTGCCGATCAATCTCCTATGGTGAGTTACTTAGGACAAAGTGACCTCAGGGTTGGATGATCATTGGGCACTGCTCTCAAAATTGGATCGATATTTTAAGGCGATATCTAGGAAAGAGTATCCCACTCATGCGGGATGAATGAGGATATCCCACTTGGGAAGCTCAGTGTTGCGTATCAGTCGTGCCTCAATGGGTCGCATCTGCTTTTTGGACAGCTTAATGCCCTTTGGGTATT
>CALLAT010000025.1 GCA_938002085.1 uncultured Pseudanabaenaceae cyanobacterium | reverse complement strand
AATACCCAAAGGGCATTAAGCTGTCCAAAAAGCAGATGCGACCCATTGAGGCACGACTGATACGCAACACTGAGCTTCCCAAGTGGGATATCCTCATTCATCCCGCATGAGTGGGATACTCTTTCCTAGATATCGCCTAAGACATCAGGTGAAATAAAACCAGCTGCATCAATCTTGAGTTTTGATAGGTCATCTAGTAACTGCTCGACAGTTTCCACTCGTTCAGATAAAGCACTAAACTGAGCTGGAGCTTCAACGCAAAACCAAACTTCATTCTCTAAACTTCTAAAGTCATCATCGTCAATATCCTTGAGTGTCTCAATAATCTCCCTGGCTTCCTGGCCAGAAAAAGAGCCACTTTCAACAGCAACAATAAACTTGCCAACGAGACGGTCTATGTTTTTGTTCTCTTTTATTTTCTGGGATCTCTTTAGGACATCAGACTCTGATTTAGCCAATCTCTCCAGAAGAGACTTTGTTCCAGGCGTGAATGTCAAACAATACTTACCTTTTGATTTATTGCATCGATCATGACATGGCAACCAGTTCGCAAAACTATTTATCTTGAAACTTGGCTCAAGCCCATATTCATTTAAAATCTTATTTAGATCTTCTGGTTTGTCAATTAGATATTCTGGTATTACATGATCAATTGTAGTGTTAGAAAAACGCAAAGGCTCTCCACACCAATAACATTTACTCTCGTGTTGAGACCATATCGAATACTTCTCTGCGTTAGAAAATTTATATTTTCTCATGTTTGCGAAGTCTACGTCCTTTGTAGGAATATATTGGCAGCAACGCGGCGAGGTTTAAAACTAAAGGCTCAGTATAACAAATTTCGTTACTCGTCGTGTAGATGCAGCTTCCTCAAAGAGTTATCCATAACTAGTTCTTGCTGAGTTGATTTAGGTTGATCCGAAGCCATTTTCTAAATCACGTCTGCATTTAGGCTGAGCCGGGTGCCACAATACGATCGCGCCTACTTCCCCAAGATTTAGGGTCCATAACTCCACCCGTCCCGAGTCTCTCCCCTTGCATCTCCTCCAATCCCTCACCCGCTCCCGCGCCCTCAACCCCAACTTCCCCTTCCCCCCGCGCCAATCCCCCATCTTCTACGGCTGGATCATCCTCATCGTCACCACCCTCGGCGTGATCATGAGCATTCCGGGCCAAACCGCAGGCGTCAGCGTCTTCACCGATCACCTCATCGCCGCCACCGGACTCTCCCGCCTCTCCCTCAGCAACGCCTACCTCATCGGCACCCTCACCAGCGGATTGCTCCTGCCCTTTGGCGGCAGCTTTATCGATCGCATCGGTGCTCGCCTAGTGGTTGTGCTTGCATCTTCCTGGCTAGCGCTGACGCTGCTGTATTTGAGCTTTAGCGATCGCCTCGCTCTCTCCCTCAGCCACAGCCTCCCCCTCGAATCCTCCACCATCGCCTTTGTCCTGCTCTGTATCGGCTTCGTCAACCTGCGCTTCAGCGGCCAGGGCATGCTCACCCTCGTTAGCCGCACCACCCTAGGCAAATGGTTCGACCGCCGCCGAGGCATGGCCTCTGGCACGTCTGGCCTTTTCGTTTCCTTTGGCTTTTCCGCTGCGCCTCTGCTGCTCAGCTTCTTTATTGATGGCTTGGGCTGGCGCGGGGCCTGGTTGAGTTTGGCGGCGATCGTGGGCATTGGCATGGGCAGCATCGGTTGGCTGTTCTATCGCGATAACCCTGAAGAATGTGGCTTGCTTATGGATGGTGAGGCCCATGCTGATGAGACTGAAACAGGATTAGTTGCTCAACCATCTAGTGTCTCTTCCTCCATCTTGCCCACCCGAGAATTCACCCGTCCCCAAGCCCTACGCACCCTTGCCTTTTGGGCCGTGACGCTGGCACTCGCTTCCCAAGCCCTCTGCATGACTGGGGTGACGTTCCACATCGTCGATATCGGTGCCGCTGTGGGCCTATCGGAGAAACAAACCGTGGGGCTATTTCTACCGATTGGTGTTTTGTCGACGGTGACAGGCTATTCGGTTGGCGTGATTAGCGATCGCGCCAACCTCAAATTCCTCTTCATCGCCATGATGATCTTCGAATCCATCGGCATCGCAGGCATGGCCCACCTGGATAACCCCGCCCTGCGCATTGGCACCATCATCGCCCTAGGCATTTGCGGCGGCTTCTTCGGCACGCTATCTACAGTGACCATGCCCCGCTACTTTGGCCGGATACATTTGGGAGCGATCGCCGGGCTGGAAATGATGGTGCTCGTAATTGCCAGTGCGATCGGGCCCAGTCTCCTCGCTGGTTTTAACGAAGCCTTCGGCAGCTATCGCTTTGGTCTCTACCTCTGCGCAGCGATTCCCCTGGCGATTATTGCGTTGCTCCTGCCCTCCCATAATCCTCAGCAGTAGCAGCATTCATAATTTGCTCCGTAAAAGGAGTATTTGGGATTGTATCGCTGGTGTATGAGCTTGATGTTCGTGCCTCATTTCGGGGATTACTAAATGCATATGCTCAGTGCCGTATCCAGCTTGAAACCATGCAATACCCTTTAGAATTGACCTTTAAGTGGTCCCTGGCGACTTCCATCGAAGTGACCGATAGTTCAGGGCAGCTACTTTTCTTCTTGCGCCAGAAGATGTTTAAGCTGAAGGAAATTATTGGGGTGTTTGGCGATCGCGAGCGCAACAACCTTAAGTACGAAATCAAAGCCGATCGCGTGATCGACTTCTCCGCCCGCTACAACTTCTCCGATGCTAGCGGTCGCGTTTTCGGTGGCGTTAAGCGCCAAGGCATGCGCTCCATTTGGAAGGCTCGCTATGACATCTTTGGTGCTGGCGATGAAGTGAAGTTCACCCTCACGGAGAAGAACCCTTGGGTGAAGGTGGCGGATGCTGTCTTTGGTGAAATTCCCATTGTGGGCATGTTCACGGGCTTTGTCTTTAACCCCACCTATTTGATCAGCACACCGGATGGCAAGTTGGTCATGTCTTTGGAGAAGAAGCCTTCTTGGTTCTCTCGCATTTTCATCGTCAAGAAGCTCGATGACTTGATGGAGCAGGAAGAAACTGATGTTCTGCTCAGCATGTTGATGATGATTCTGCTGGAGCGGGCTCGCGGTTAAGCGTAAGTTTAGCCCTGGCTACACTGAGATGAAGCCAGGGCTCAACCGAATTCAAATTGAGGCTAGGCTAATGCTCCGCTCTGGGGCGACGCTTCTTCTGTCCTGCATTTTGCTCGATATATTCAATGATTGTTCCGGCCACGTCTAGCTCCGTTGCCTTTTCAATGCCTTCCAATCCGGGAGAGGAATTGACTTCCATAATTAGCGGACCTCGCTCAGACCGTAACAAATCTACTCCGGCTACGACTAGCCCCATCGCCTTAGCGGCCTTGACTGCCGTGCTGCGCTCCTCTGCAGTTAGCTTGACGACGCTAGTAGAGCCGCCTCGGTGAACATTGGAACGAAACTCGCCGGGGGCACCCTGACGTTTCATTGCTGCTACAACTTTATTGCCCACGACGAAGCAGCGAATGTCAGATCCGCCCGCTTCCTTGATGAACTCCTGGACGAGGATGTTGGCATCCAGGCCGCGAAAGGCTTCGATAACAGACTTTGCTGCCGATCGCGTTTCCGCCAACACCACGCCAATGCCCTGGGTGCCTTCCAGCAGTTTGATCACCAGAGGTGCGCCACCAACAATTTCAATCAGACCATCAATGTCTTTGGTGGAATGGGCGAAGCCAGTGACGGGAAGACCCAGACCCTGCTTGGAGAGAATTTGCAGGGAGCGGAGCTTATCCCGCGATCGCGCAATGGCCTGGGAGTCATTGGCCACAAAAGCGCCCATGACTTCAAATTGGCGCACTACTGCTGTCCCATAAAACGTCTTGGATGCGCCAATGCGGGGAATTACCGCATCGGGTTTGTTCATGGGCTCACCCTGATAGAGCATCTTGGGGTTTTGGGTGGTGATGTCCATGTAACAGCGCATGTGGTCGATGATGCGCATGTCGTGGCCCCGCTGTTCTCCAGCTTCTTTGAGGCGAGTGGTGGAGTATAGGGACGCGGTGCGGGAGAGGATGGCAATGTTCATGGAAAACCTGCGAGGAGTGGAGCGTTTGGGGTTAAACGGAGGACTACGTGAATGGGCAAGCTAGGGACGTTTGCCTTGGACGTAGGAGCGTCCTGGATCAATGAGGAACCGTTTTCGCAGGGCTTGGCGGCCCAGCAACATGCGAAATCCCATGGCGTCGCGGTTGGTGAGGGTGAGTTCGAGTTCCCACTGGCGATCGCCCAAAAGAACCAGTGTACGAATCACAGGACGCACCTGGGTTTTGCCATTGGAGCTGCGAACCGAGCGCATTTCGATTAGCGGCACTTCGACGGTGACGAGCCCTGTACGGCTATGTTGGACGGGGCAAATGTCGAAGCGCACCATGGATTTATCGTGGCGGCGGAAGCGTTTGATATTTGAGGCATGGAGCGCGGAGGAGCGAGCTCCGGTATCCACTTTGGCTTTGATGCATGGAATATTGAGTTGAGGGAGGCTGACCCATTCACGCCAGCCCACGAAGGGGGCATTTTCTATGTTGGTGGAGCGGGATGAGGATGCCATGGCTTGAAAAGAGCTGCCATTGGAGATGATTGTTTTTTAGACAGCAACTGAGTCTATTCATCTTCGGCGCTGCAGACCTCTGACTTAGGGCAGATTTGTCACTGCCTAACTGCGATCTCTGATGGGATGGCCTGACAGGATAGCGGGTTGTCTGGAGGGAGAGACTTTGGAGCTGTAGCTATAGGTATGTTGTTGTAGGCTGCTCGTTTCGCGATCGCAATTATGCTGATTCCAGTATCTGAGTCTGAATTGAATGCGTTGCAGCAGTTGGTCGGTGAGCGCTACCGACCCTTGTCTTTGCTGGGCAAAAAATCGGGTCGTAAGACGCTGTTGGCCGAGGATTCTGAGACGAATGCCAAGGTTGTGATCAAGCTGCTGACCTTTGGTGAGGATTTTAATTGGGATGACTTGAAGCTGTTTGAGCGGGAGGCAGAGACGTTGCGGAGCCTCGACCATCCTGCGATTCCCAAGTACCTCAACTATTTTGATGTGGAGACGCCGAAGTCGAAGGGTTTTGCGCTAGTGCAGAGCTATTTGGAGGCTCAGTCTCTGGATGTGCAGGTGAAGGCGGGGCGGCGCTTCAGCGAGGAGGAGTTAGAACAGATCGCTCAGCAACTGTTAGATATCCTGGAGTATTTGCACAGTCGTCAGCCAGCTGTGATTCATCGAGATATTAAGCCCAGTAATATTTTGCTGACGGATCGGACTGCTCATTCTGTTGGCCAGGTTTCTTTGGTTGACTTTGGTTCGGTGCAGACGTTGGCTGCGAGGGAAGGCGGAACGATCACGGTGGTGGGGACCTATGGCTATATGCCGCCGGAGCAGTTTGGCGGTCGGGCGGTGCCAGCGTCGGATTTGTATAGTTTGGGAGCAACGCTGATTTATTTGGCGAGTGGTATGCACCCGGCAGACTTGCCTCAGGATGAGCTGCGGTTGGAGTTTGAGGAGTTTGTGCAGCTAAGTCCGAAGATGGTGGTTTGGTTGAAGACGCTGGTTGAACCGAGCTTAGGGAAACGCTTTAAGTCCGTTGAGCTAGTAGCCTATCCAGAGTGCTTGGAGAAAAAATTTCTTGGCCTGGCATCTCCACTAGATACTCAGGTTTTGATTGAACCAATACTTGAGAAGTATGTCGTTGAAAATATAGGAAATAAGCTTCTTATAAAGTCACCAGAGAAGATGATTAATGTATGGCATTTTCGTGAGGAGAAAAGGCATTTTACTATTAATAAGACAGGTATGTTCTGCCTGTTACCCCCACCTTTGACTGCTATTGCTTACATGTACTTGTGCATGGCTGAGGTAATTCCATGGACGGGATTTGGTTGGGGGGATTTTTTGTTGGTCATGTGCATTTATTGGGGCATAATATTCTTGCTTACTGCTCACTATGGGAGGAGTGGAAAAGACTCCACTATTCTTTTTTGTGAAGACAAAATTTTTGTTAAACCTTTCAATAAAGCCGAGATGAGTTTTGATTGTTCGACTGTATGGCGTATTGACAATACACGGAACAAGAACCTACGAGTCTCGGTTGAAAATTGTACTATTGTTTGCTCTGGAAGCTATCAAGATCGCTATCGGTTGGCCCAAATCATGTCTCAGCGATTGGGCTTGAAGTTCACCGATTTGGTGGACATATGAAATGTGAATGTTGCTTGAGAAAGGCATTCTAAATAAGACTGAGGGCTGTGCCCTGCTCGCCTCCTAGCGCGGCTTATGTCGCTGGGTGTTTGGAGGCAGGAGCCTCTTCAGACTTAGACCTCTGAAATGCTGGCGGTAGTTTCGTCTGGCTGGTCATTTCTGTGATGAACTCTACAGCATACAAGACGTATGCCCTATGGGGTTTGTATGAATCGGTAAGGGCATTCTAAATAAGGTGGGTTGAGCGATCGCGGTGTACCGTTCCTATGCAGAACATTCCTATAGAAGAAGCCGAAGCTCTAAAGAAGCTGGTTGGGCCACGCTATCAGCTCAAAGCTTTGCTGGGCAATAACCCTGGACGCAAGACTCTGTTGGCAATAGACAGTGAAACTGGTGAGAAGGTCGTTCTCAAGCTGCTTCTGTTTGGTAAAGAGTTTGCCTGGCAAGACCTCAAGCTGTTTGAGCGGGAAGCCGAGACCCTGCGAAGCTTGGAGCATGATGCGATTCCCCAGTACCTCGATTACTTTGATGTGGAATCGCCGACGGTCAAGGGCTTTGCCTTAGTACAGAGCTATATTGAGGCACTTTCTCTGGAAGTACAGGTTGCAGCAGGCCGCCGCTTCAGCGAAGAAGAACTGGGGCAAATCGCTCAGCAGCTTTTGGAAATCCTGGAATATTTGCACAGCCGCCAGCCAGCGGTGATCCATCGAGATATCAAGCCCAGCAATATTCTGCTGATGAATCGTACAGCTCATTCTGTGGGTCAGGTTTCTTTGGTTGATTTTGGTTCGGTGCAGACGCTGGCTGCTAGGGAAGGTGGAACGATTACGGTGGTGGGCACCTATGGCTACATGCCGCCAGAGCAGTTTGGTGGGCGGGCGGTGCCTGCATCAGATTTGTATAGCTTGGGGGCAACGCTAATTTACTTGGCCAGTGGTCGGCATCCGGCTGACTTGCCCCAGGATGAGCTGCGGCTAGAGTTTGAGGAGTTCGTGCAGCTAAGTCCCAAGATGGTGGGTTGGCTGCAATCCCTAATTCAGCCAGGCTTAGGGAAAAGATTCCGGGAAGCTGGGATAGCGTTAGCCCAAATAGGTGCAAAGTCTGTGAATTCATCCACAGGCTTTTCCTCTAAGCGCCTATTAGTACCACCTCCATCAAGTGATATTAGAATCATAAAAGAAACTGGTAAATTTAGATTGAATATTCCAGCGAATCAACTGAGCTTTCGAAGATTTAATAGGACTAATCATACAAATCTCTTCTTGCTTGGAATTGGTGCGTTAGGGTTTTTATATATTTTCTTAGTTTCGATATTTCATTTATTGATCTCTTTGGGGCTTAGCCCGACCTTGTCTGGGATTTCTATACTCCTCTTTGGATTGATGCTCATTCTCCTCTTTGATTATGTTTTCCGTCGTGGAAGGCAAGGGAGTATTGAGATCATTGAGAATATGGTCTTAATTTCCATGCCTCGTAGAAAGTCGAAGTCATTTTCTCTGCAATACGTTTGGAAATTACAGAGACATAGCAATAACTCCATTCAAGTTTCTGTAGGAGATTGGAGACTTGTAATTTATACGACCCGAATCGAACAGGATTGGTTAATGAAAGTTCTATCGAGAGAACTGAGTTTGCCAGAGTCGCCATCAGCGGCATAAGTCGCTGATGGACTTGGAAATATGAGTTCTATGCGATGCTAATGCCCGGCTTTTTCACCCCAGAGCTGCTCTAGGCGACGATCGCGCCCACAAGCCTTCCGATAGAAGTTGTACCGCACCGCATTGGTCTCGTAGTAATTCTGGTGATAGTCCTCAGCCGGGTAAAACGCACTGGCCATCGTGATCTCCGTGGCAATGCCCTGGTCAAAAGGCTCCATCGTTTCTAGCTCAGCTTTCGATGCTTCAGCCAAGGCTTTCTCTTCCTCATTGCCGTAGAAAACCCCAGAGCGATACTGACTGCCCTTGTCACAGAACTGCCCCTTCGGATCGAGAGGGTCAATGTTGTGCCAAAACACGCTCAGCAGCTTTTCATAGCTCACCTTCTCAGGGTCATAGACCACCTGCATTGCTTCCGTGTGGCCCGTGCGTCCGGCGGAGACCTGCTTATAAGTGGGATTTTCTAGCTTGCCCCCGGTATAGCCCGAGGTCGTTGAAACCACGCCATCTAGCTTGTCAAAGGGCTTTTCCATGCACCAGAAGCATCCCCCAGCAAAGATTGCTTCAGCCAAACCGTCGTTGCGTTCGATCGCCGGAGCAGGGTCAGCCAAACTGGCGCTGGGGTTACCACAGCTCACGCTAATGACGCTGAACAGCAGCAGTATCGAAAACGTTACGGTCTGGCGAAGCGTTGGGCGGATGGTCATGGATCGGGTCATGGCTGGGAGCCGAATAGGTAATATGGAACATCAATCTAATGATGATGTTTGGAAAGTCAGTAAAGTCGCTAAATGGCGGCGTAATCTCCTCAGGTTGAGTGAGATAGACGCTGGTTTTAGCAACCATAGAGCGGCCTGCAATGAGCCCAGGCACTTTCCAAGCACCGCCTACATTGTGACGAACGCTGCGAATTATTGCAGTAGTTTGAGCGCTAGTGCCGTCTCCCGGTGACTCCTCCCATGGCTGAACTGATTAGTTGGATTTCCTATAGTCCCCTTGTGGCGCTGTTGTTGCTGGGGGCGATCGCCTTTATCACCCCTCCCATTTTTGAACAGCTGCGCCTGCCTGCGGTGGTGGGCTTACTCCTGTTGGGCTCAGTCTTTGGCCCCCATGGACTGGGAGCCTTTGCGGGAGACTCTGCTATGTTCAATGCCTTTGTAGAGGTGGGCAAATATGCCCTGATGTTCCTGGTGGCGCTGGAGCTGGATCTCTCTGCCTTTGGCAAATTGCCCCGCACTGTAATTGCCTTTGGCCTGGCCTCCGCAGGATTGCCGCTGTTGGGTGGGGCGGCCATCGGCCATTGGGCTTTAGGATTGGAGCTCGTTTCAGCCTGGGTGTTGGGCGCATTGTTGTCTTCCCATACGCTGTTGACCTATGGCTTGGTGCAGCGCCTGGGGGTGCAGCGTAATCGGGTTGTTACAGCAACCGTGGGTGCCACGGTGATTACCGATGCGATCGCCCTCTTCGTCCTAGCCCTATGCCTGATCATTTCAGGCACTCAGGTGTTGGCTGCGGGAGGAACGAGCGGCGGTGAACTGATCTCCTGGGAACTGGCAGAATTTGGCTTTTATTGTTTGCTCATGTTGGTGGGCTTAAATCTGGGCGGACGGTTTTTACTTCAGCGAGCAGGTCATCGAGAGGAGACCCAAATACTCGTTGTCTTGTTAGCCGTAGCCCTATCGTTCTTCATCAGCTGGACCATGGGCATCAACTCCATCTTTGGGGCTTTCCTTGCAGGTCTTGCGGTCAATGATGCCCTCGGCGCTGGCGTGATCAAAGAACGTACCTCACTCTTTGGTAGCGCATTGCTGGTGCCCGTTTTCTATGTGGTGGTGGGGGTCTCCCTAGACCTTGATGGCCTGTTGCTGAGCCTCACTGAAAACCTAGGGGTGACCCTACAGCTGTTGGCTGTTTTGTTAGGCGGCAAGTTTCTGGCTGCACTCTGCATTCGAGCGGTGCGTTCTTATAGTTGGGCCGAAACCTTTACCATGGCCTCCCTCACCTTTCCCCAGGTGGCCACCACCCTCACCGCTGCCCTGGTGGCCCGCCAAGCGGGACTTCTCTCCTCCGAGTTGTTCTATAGCTTCATGGCCCTAGTGGTGATTACCTGTAGCCTGGGACCGTTGCTGGTGCGTCGCTTTGCAGTTTCGCTGATCCCCCAAGTCGATGCAGAAGACGCCCAGGGCAACCAGGCTGCAACGAGTCCCTACCCCTGGGCTCAAAAGCTGAGCCCCCAAAGCGAAGCCGAGGCTGATGATCAGCTGGTCAAAGTCCTCGTCCCTGTCCATAACCCCAGCACCCAAGCCAACTTGCTGGGCTTTGCCAACCTTCTGGCTCAACGTCATCAGGGGGTCATCATTCCCTTTGCCATTGCCAATGCTCGCTCCCGCATGGATGAGCCCGAGCTACTCCAAGCGCTGTCCCGCAGCCAGCAACTCCTCAACGAGTCTGTGGCTCAACTGGGCAATGAATCGGTGCTGCTCGAACCCCTGATGCGCATCGATGATAATGTGCCCGAAGGCATCAGCCGAGCTGCCAGGGAGAAGGATGTGGATGTGATTGTCCTGGGCTGGAGTGGATTGGATTTGCGATCGCGTCTCCTGGGCAATGTCACTAGCCGCGTCTTTAGCACCGCCCACTGCCCTGTGGTTGTATCCCGCCTGCTCAAACCCGCCGCCGACCTCAAACGCATCCTCGTCCCCGTCAAAGCTGCCACCCCTGAATCCCTCCGCCTCATCCGCCTGGCCCAGCTGATTGCTCAAAATAATGGCGCTTCGATCAAGTTGTTGCATGTGTGCGATCGCAGCACCCCCCTCCCCCAAATCCGCCACCTCGAAGACAGCCTCACCCGCGCCCTGGGCCAAAGCCTGGAGAACGACAACCTGCTCTTTCGCACCATGATCCACCGGGAACCGGACCAAGCCATCCTCAAAGCCGCCGAAGGCTACGACCTGCTCATGCTCCGCTCCGTCCGCCGCCGCACCGCAGGGGGCATGACCGTCAGCGACACCACGACCAATGTCATTCGGGCATTTTCTCAGTCCATTGTTTTATTTGGTGAGCCTTATCAGTCATCCTCCCATCGGTGAGTTGCTGACTGAATCGCTGAGCAGGAGCCAAGCTAATTCATCTGTGCTGTCGTCAACCCAACGCATTGCTTTGACATCATCCATTTCGTTCGAGCAAGATGTTGAGCCTGGAGATGGAGCCGGGCGATCGTCGAGCCAGCATGTCTCAGAGCTGCCGAACTCAAGTCATGCCAAGGCTGCTAAGTCAAAAAAATGGGCAAACTCTTGAATCTAGTTTGATGTGGCACTTAGGCCTTGGGCTCGGTTAATGGCATCAACAACGACTCGCGGGGCGATTTGTTTGAAATGCTTTAGTGGCCTTTGCAACTTATTCTGCCTTCCCACATCCGAAATTAACCGCGTATGGGTTGCAAACTGCCATTGCTCGGATTCCTTACCCATCAAGAAGTCAAACTCTTCATACCCTCGCTCGAAGCTTTCTTTTAATAGAAAGTTGAGCAGCAGGATTCCAGGATTATGCTGCTGGTAGGCATGGTTGAAAGCCGAAATCCAGTAGTAGAGACATTGATTATCTGTGGCACAGATACTGGTGGCTAATAATGTTTCTCCCGCTTGTAAGCTCGAAACGGTAATCAGTTTTCGTTGAGCCATCTCTTGGAAGAGCTTGATACTCTCACGCCGTGAGAATAGGTCACCTTCGCTAGCCGATTGGGACTGCTGAGATTTAAGAGCTATGCAGTCCAGTAGGATTTGGGGGCTGGGGTTATCAAACCTAAAGGACAGCACACCTAGCTCTTGCTCAAGCTTGTGCAGCCGCTGACCGATATCTAAAAATACTGTGGGACGAGCTTCTCGATAGGTATTCCAGCTACTGAACGCTTTCCAAAATATTGCGGGTGCGGGTTTATATCTTGCCTCAAAAACTGGGTTGCTCATCCAGGCTTCTGCGGTGATGAGGCCATGACTCACGCGAGGTAGATACTTCAGAGATGACTCATTGATGGAGGCTTGAATGTTGGTCTCACGACTCGAAGAAATATCGATTAGAGAGGATTGTTGTGCGAGATTTTCACTGCTGGAAGTTCGTAGAAACCGTTCTGTGACATAAGGGTTCTCCTGGGAACTCGGGAGAGAAAGAAGGCTACTGTGATCTTGGGTCTTCGATGAATTCTGCTTGAATTGACTGGGTCTACTATGAGCTTTCGTAAATCGATAGGGCTCATAAAAATCTACGAGGCTAGATGCTATGGGAAATTGAGCGACGGGCTTTCCCCCATTCACAGTCGGAATACGCCAAGCATTCATTCCAACTCGATAAAGCTTGGGCTTAACCGTTTGATTGGGAAAGTGGCTAGCGGCTAAAGCATCACAAAATGCATCACTGGAGTAGAAGTTCATGGCTTCCCTTCATTATGCTGAAGGTAGAGGTTGGTTAATGCTTTGACTGACTGATTCAAGGCTGGCCTGGCGCTCTATATCCTCACTCTCATCATTTTGATGGGCTGTTCCAAGACAAAACCCAATCTCCCAGATGACACTCCTGCCTGCTGATGGGCTGCAATTTTGACCATTCACTGTGGGCAATACAGCTCAAACGAAATGCGATCGCCCAGAAGTCATTCAACGTTGGACTGTAGTAGTGGGTCGTTGCCGTAGACAGTGGCTTAGACTTTGCTCGAAATAAACTATCCTGCATAATCAAGCACACCAAGGGGGTAAGGAAAAGATGTTGGCATAAATGAAATTGCGCAGCAGAATTGTTTGTTTTGACGAATTAATCATGACCAAATCTACTTAAAAGGAGAGGTGAAACCGGAGAATTTTAAAATAATATTTGGAAGCATGGTTTTCTCCCTTCTATGTCGATTAGATTCCTTGAAGATCTTTGGTTTGTGTAGTATTAAATACTTTTGAATCGCGGATTTTCTGATTTTGAATGCGAGGACAGATGTTGGGGATGCTCGTCTGATTGCGAATCCTTTTGAGGACTGACTTTTAAGGGATGTATGGCCTTTCCTGCTCTGAATGGTCCTTTAGGACTAGTCCTCTTTTGGTCCTTTGGTACCAATGCATTCTGTCTCTTGTCTTTTAGGATGATGGTACATATATTCGAACTTTTAGGATTGAATTGATTGAAGTTTAGGACGCTAAAAAATGGTAATTCTTGAAGGATTTAACGCGACGAATAAATGAAATTAAATGCTGCTTTATTCCTAGCCTTCTCTGTCTCGACGATGGCTACTGTCGCTTTTTTTATTCCTAAGGCAGTAGAAGCCCTAGGGCAGGGCTATGGTGATGAGATGAGGGTGGAACGAGGCCCGTTGACGCCGGAGCAACTGGCTGCGAAACAGGCTCAACACGAAGCCCGACATGCTGAGCGCGAAGCCCAGATGCAGGAAGCCTTGGACTTGACTGAGCAGCAGGTTGAGCAGATTGCTGCCATCAAGGCGCGCTACAACCCTCAGAAGGAGGCTTTGCGGGCTCAAAAGCAGGCTTTGCGAGAAGATGGTGCGACTCGTGCGGAGATCAAAGCGGCAACGGGTGATGAGAAGCAAGTACTCCGTGAACAAATCAATTTGGAGATGCGCTCCCTGTTGACGCCTGAGCAGGTTGAGCTGATGGAAGCGCTGAAAAAATATCCCGGTGGGCGAGGGAAAGATCATTCTGAGCGTGGCAACTAGCGTGGGCAGGACCGTTCTGGCGATCGCCGCTTCGCCGTAGCCTAGGGCTATATCTGGGGAGAGCGATCGCCTCCATGGGGCGTTGATGTCGCAAATAAAGAGGGGGGAGATGACGTAACTTGTGTCATCTCCCCCCTCTTTTGACAGATCAATGTGAGTTATGGCTTTGCCTGTTTCAAATATTTGCTCACCACCGACCCTAAAAGTCCTCCGGCAAATAGCAGTTCCACGAACTCTTGATCTCGCGAGATCAAAAAGACCCCATCATCAGGTCCCTCTAATGCCACATAAACCACCAGCGTAATTAAAAAGCATCCTGCCCAACACCACTCCGGCACCAACCAATCGCCATAGCCTCGCAACCGTTCTGAGCAGCGCTTGCGCAACCAGGGCCAAACGACACAGAGGCCAAACAGTCCCAAACTGCCCAGAATAACTGCATCGCCCAAATACTGTTGAAACCAAACTAGATTGTGCAGATTCGTCTCTTCCTGCACGTTATAGCTTTCAAAAAATGCTGTCTCCTTCCAGCCCAGCAGTGTCTGCCCCCAGCTAATCTCTTCCAAGGCTACAAAGGCTGCTAGCCCTGTCAGGCCAAAATAGCCCAGTGCCAGCAGCTTCTCTCCGCCCCGGCGAAACCTTTGGGCTAGGGGCCAGGCAAACACGCCAACTAAGATAAAAGCAATGACAGTTGCGTATTCAACGAATCCACCCTCGCCCATCAACAATTTGTAAGAGCGGTTGTTATTTAAGGCTAGCTTCAACGCCACTACGCCTAGGGTTAAGACAAAGGGGGTGGCAAACAAGCCCCACTTTACTGCTTGGTTTTTGACGGATAGGGCAGAGTTGAGCAGCGATGCGATCGCCCCGCTCTGCCCGAGCAGTACTAAGCCCAGTCCCACTAACAATGCAATGCCATCACTCAGGTTAAAGCCACCATCACCCAGGAAGGGCTTGATCAGTTGCGCGATCGCTGCGCCAACCCCAAATAAAACCAGCAGGCCATTAAAGATTTTGCTGCAGCGGGCAAGGCGCTGGCTCAATAAATCTTGGCCTTGATCCTCGCCCCTTCGGAGTTGTGTCGCCATGAAAAAGCACCCGCGTCAGCTCCAGAATTGTATCCCGGAACCCGGGTGCTGTGTCTTGATACAGGCTGAGATTTGACTTACGCAAATCTAGCTCACGCTCGGCGCTACTGACTTTTGCTCTGCACAGTTTCCTTCGTTCCGATTTGGGGAGCAGTGGTTGAAACCATTGCTGCCACTAGGTCTGTGGGGCTAATGCTAAAGGGGAGATGGTGAATGTCGGAGCCGGGACGGCAAGCAATCTCAGCGGCTTTCTGCAAATCTGTCACGGTGACGTTGCCCAGGTTAATGTCCTTTAAACTGACCGGTAGACCCAGGCGGTTATAAAACTGAATCAGCTGTTGGCGTGCTGTGGCAGCCAGTTGACTGCCTTGGCAAATCTCCTCGAGCCGCAGCTGCACCAAAATACCAAAAGCGACTTTCTCGCCATGGAGCACATCGTGACAGTCCAGTAGATGCGTTAGGCCATTGTGGACGGCATGGGCTGCAACGGTGCGGCATTGGGCACCGCCCAGGCCACCGATGACCCCTGCTAGAAGAATAGATGCGTCTACAACCTCTCGCCAAGCCTCTCCACCGGGTTGCTCCAGGGCTTCTACAGACTTCTGGAACAGAATGTCCCGCAAGACGCGGGCCTGCTGCACCGCCGCAATAATCATTGTTTGGTTCGAAGCACCGCTGCTGATCGAAGCTTCATACCACTTAGCTAGGGCATCACCAATGCCTGCAACCAAGGTGCGTTGAGGCGCTGTCGCCACTAGGTCATAGTCCAAAATTAGCAATTCTGGGCATTGAGCCAAGGCCACGTCGTAGGAGAAGGCCCCGGCATCGGTGTAAACGTTAGACAGGGCTGTCCAAGCGGCGCAGGTGGCAGCGGAAGCAGGTACCGTGACAATGGGCCGCTGGGTTTGAAAGGCGATCAGCTTCGCGGTATCGAGGGCTTTGCCGCCGCCGATGCCGATGATCACATCTGCCTGGTGCTGGTTGACTGCCTCGCGCAGTCGCTCCAGAGAGGCTTCGCTGCAATCCGGGCTGTAGCTGATGTATTCCCCGGTGAGGTTTTCGAGGGCAGGGGCGAGGAACTGTTGATTGGTCTCGCGGTTGCGATCGCCCCCAATCATCAGGGGCCGTTGGCCTAAGCGAGCGATGGACTCGGCGGCCTGGGCTAACGTGCCGCTGCCTCGTATCACCTGGGCCGGTGCTAAGGCCATGGTGATGGTTGCTGCGTTTTGAGTCACCGTTTCGCTTTGAGTCATGCTGAGACTCTCCTCAACTTTCAATGGTGCTGCTCTGGAAAGCAGGCTACGTCTATGCTAACCATCCCAGGGAGCTTTTCCAATGAAACGACTCAAGTTTCGTTGGATTGCGAAGATTGCTTGGGGGAGATTGAAATGAGGCTGGACGCGATCGCGAACTGTGCTCGAATAGCCCGTTCCTTAGCAAGCGACCTGCTGCTGCTGAAGGCTATGTCGAGCCAGGGTTTGGGCATCGTAGGCAGTTAGACTCAAGCCCGTCATTTGCTCCAGGGGTAAGGGCAAGCTGGTGTCCAGTTGAAATTGAGCATCTTCCAACTGGCTAATGCTTTTGAGGACTGGGGTGATTTGCAGGCTGAATAGCTGGTGTAGCTGGTGCTTGTTCAAGGCACCTTGCTGACGTAGATACTTGCCTAGAGACTTTTGCTCCGGGCATTGCTGTGCCAGCTTTTGGCCGATGTTGTAGCTCATCCAGCCCTGGTGCTGTATCAGCCACAGGAGGCCATTGGTGCGGCGGCTGGACTGGGTGCCAGCGACAATACAGCCTTTCTTGAACCAGACTTGGTATTGGCGTCGGCGGACAGTGCCCTCGGTGCAGACCTCAATGCAGAGCCAGCCGGTGAGTTGGCGATCGCCGATGAGATCAAGCAGGTCATGCCAGGAAAATTCGTTGAACGCGCCGGTCAGTTGCATGGCTTTTAGGGGAGAGACAATAGAAAATGTATAAGCCGAGGCGATTAAGCCGTTATTTCTTTATAGGTTTATTCCATTTGGCTTATGCAGTTTCCCAGGGCTAATGTGTCGCCAGCCAGCAAAAAAACACCCCGGCTCTCAATGAAAGCCAGGGCGGTCAACCTCTAGTTGTATCTCTCAAGGAAGGCCCAGCCTCTCAAAACTGAGCCCTCTCGGCAGGGTGCGGGACAGCATCACGCTATTCCGAAGGGGCGAAGCGAAAGGCTTCGCAAAGTCGTCGCTCTAAGCAGCCTGCTTGCGGCGCTTAGCCACCAGTGCAGCACCACCGACCAGAGCCAAAGCGGCCATGGAGCCAGGCTCGGGCACCTGGGCCGCTACGATTTTGTAGTCAGGGCCGTTGTCTGCAACGCCGTTGCTGATGATGCGAACCTTGCTGATGGACTGGTCTAGGCGAAGACCATAGGAACCCACCTGCTGGGCACCACGAATTTCAGTGGTGTCGATGGCGTAGCCTGCATCAGACCAACGCTCTTGGCCGATGCGGAAGTTATCAATCACTGCTCCGGTGGCATCCAGCGCTTCTACTGTGAAGGCGCTATTGAGGCCACGCTCGAACAGATAGAAGGTGTTGACGGGGCCATCGAAGGCCAGTTCGAAAATAGAAACGCCGCTGTCTTCGGTATCAACGATGTTGTTGAGGTTGAGGTTGCCGAGGAAATCGACGACCTGCTCACCACTGGGCATTTCCGTGGCGCCTGCACCGTTAGGGCTTGTGGCGTTGTCACCCAAGTCGG
The DNA here is from genome assembly GCA_938002085.1 of uncultured Pseudanabaenaceae cyanobacterium. Classification (GTDB taxonomy): domain Bacteria; phylum Cyanobacteriota; class Cyanobacteriia; order PCC-9006; family JAAUQQ01; genus JAAUQQ01. Next base: position 16,563 of record CALLAT010000025.1, on the reverse strand, counting down.
TGCTGGAAGGGCCTAGGTTGTGGCCATTGCTGATTAGCTCAGCGCCACTCACGAGGGAAAAGTTGGAGATGGTGCTGCCGCCATGGCTGACGGATTGCAAAAAGATGTCTTCGGTGGGGTTATTGGCGTAAGTGGTGGTGGCATCGAAGGCGAAGCCGGTGAAGCTTGCAGCCTGGGCAGGCATGGCGATCGCAACAGCGCCCACGGTCCCGGCAGATATCTTGAGAAAGTTCTTAAAAGTCATGTCCTGAGTTGAATCCCTAGCAATTTGAGTTGAAGTCGGTAGATGCGTCCGACTGCTTGCTATGAGGTAAATACGGTATGGAAGCCCGTTTGTGAGGTGATGAATCTCAGCGGCATTCGTTTCGTATGTGTAAATACTAACCTCGGTATTTGCCGAGGTGCCAGGGGATTTGCTGGTTTTTACAGCGCATTTATATGCCTGTTCGCATCAAAATCGGGATGGTTTGGAAAAGCCTTGATTCGTCTGGGTTTGAGTGACTTCACAGTTCGAGGAAATAAATTTATTTCCTCTGATTAGGTGAATCTTGATGGGAGAAAATAAGCAGCTCCCTTGCAGATCTGAATGCAAAAAAAGCCCTGACTTGCCATTGCAAGCCAGGGCTAAAACCTCTAGTTCTCTCTCAATTTTCTAGGCTCAGTTCTCTAGGCTGAGTCTAGTGGCTCCTAGGAGCCGATATTTTCCATGACTTACGCTGCAGACTTGCGACGCTTGACCAGCAGAGCCCCGCCCAGGAGCGCCAGCGCAGCCATCGAGCTAGGCTCAGGGACCTGCGCTGCGACGATCTTATAATCGGGGCCATTGTCGCTAAAGTCGCTGATGACGCGGACTTTCTTTACCGCGCTATCCAGCTTGATGCCGTAGGAACCAACATCTTGGGCACCGTTAATTTCCGTCGTGTCAATGGCATAACCCGCCTGCTGCCACAGACCTTGGCTGACTTTGAATTTATCCAGCACATTGCCGTTGCTGTCCAATGCTTCCACCTTCAGAGAGCTGTTGAGACCCCGCTCAAACAGGTAGAACGTGTTGACCTTGTTGTCGAATTCCAGCTCAAACACTGAGCGTTGGCGTTCTTCAGTATCGATGATGTTGTTGAGGTTGAGGTTGCCCAGAAAATCAACGACTTCTTGGTTTGTGGGCAGCTCGTTAGCCCCCGTTGTATTGGGGCTTGTGGCGTTATCTCCCAAGTCTGTACTGGAAGGACCCAGGGTGGCATGACTGTTCTCAATCATCGTTGCCCCAGTTACCACAGAGAAGTTGGAGACTGTCTTGCTGCCGTGGCTCACAGACTGCAAAAAGATATCTGCGGTGGGGTCGTTGCTGTAGTCGGTGGTGGCGTTGAAGGTAAAGCCGGTGAAGCTGGCAGCCTGGGCGGGCATGGAGATTGCCATGGCACCAACAATTCCAGCGGAAAGCTTAAAAATACGTTTAACAGTCATGTCCTGAGTTAATTCCCTGTGAGAAGTCTGCTGAGTTGAAATATCTGGATGCTGCCAGGTATTTCGATGAGCGATAGATACAAAGTCGTAGGATTTACGCTGAGTGATGAATCTCAGTAATCTTTGTCTCTTGTGTGTAAATACTAGCTTCGGTATTTGCTGGGATGCCAGGGTATTTGCGAGTTCTTATGGTGAGTTTATTTATTTCAGCGTACGAAAATGTTGATTGCTTGGAAGTCGCCCAGGGATACGGTTTGAGAGGCGCTTCATAATTCCGTGATGGCAAACTATGGAGTGAAAAAGGGGGATTTTGGCAGGATTCTTGTTCAGTGTTTGATGGCAGGCTCCCTGCATTAACCCTATCTCTAAGACTTTTGGCGATCGCGCCATTGGGCCTATCGACTGTCTCTAATTTGGTTGCGAAGACTTCAGGGAGCTTGCCGTAGAAAAAGCAGCTGGAAATTCCGAAAACGTCGGGGACAATTTTGTATCTGAGCGATTGTGCTTTTGGTCTGGCATCGCAGACCTAGGGGGTGGAGGCTTGGCGCCAGCCACTGGCGATATCGCTGCTGGTTCAATGCCGAACCATCGCTCTCCTGTCTCAGGGCTCATGAGGGGGGACCTTCTCATTCATGCCGCCAGGTGATGGAGCATGCTGCCGGAGAAATACAGGATAGTTTCCCTTGCTAGTGCGATCACAGCTTGCATGCAACTTGACCCACGAGCCGTTTAGAAAGTGACCTCTGCTTGTATGCCTAAGACTTTGGGAATTGATGCGAAAATGGAAGCCTGCCCCCGACGCCCCTGCTGATTTTCCATGGCCGTATCCGCTGACGCCCCCGTCCTTCTATTAGTTGATGGCCATTCCCTGGCCTTCCGCTCCTACTACGCCTTTGCCAACAGTCGTGACGGCGGCCTACGCACTAAATCTGGCATCCCTACCAGTGTGGCCTTCGGTTTCACCAAGTCCCTGCTGGATACCATGGTCTTCGAGAAGCCCAAGGCTCTAGCCCTGGCCTTTGACCTCGGTGGCCCCACTTTTCGCCACAAGGACGACCCCACCTATAAGGCTAATCGTTCCGATCCGCCCGATGATTTCCGCCCCGATGTGGATAACCTGACGGAACTGCTGGGGGCCATGGACCTGCCCATTTTCGTCCAGCCGGGCTTTGAGGCGGATGATGTGTTGGGCACGCTGGCCCAGAAAGGTGCAGACTTGGGCTATCGCGTGAAGATCTTGTCGGGCGATCGCGACCTTTTCCAACTCGTCGACGACGATCGCGGCATCAGCATCCTCTATATGAGCACCAGCTACGGTCGCGGCGCTCGGGGCAGCAGCAACGTCAAGGAATACAAGTTCGCCGACGTTGAAGACAAGCTGGGCATTCCGCCAGAGCAAGTGATCGACTATAAGGCCCTTTGTGGCGATGCTTCGGATAATATTCCGGGGGTGAAGGGCGTGGGCAATAAGACGGCTCTGGGTTTGCTGAAGCAGTTCCCCACGTTGGAAGAGATCTACGCTGCGGTGGAGGCGGACTCCCCCGACATCAAGCCTGCGGTGAAGAAGAAGCTGATCGCCGATCGCGAAAATGCTTTCCATTCCCGCTGGTTGGCGACAATTCCCCTGGATGTGGAAATTGAGAAGGAGTTTGAAGGGGCCTGGGAGTTGAAGGGGCTAGATGGCGATCGCATCATGCCCCACATCGAAAAGCTAGAACTGCAATTCCTGGGCAAACAGCTCCAGAAGCTCCAGGAAATCTTTGGCGGTGAGCCTATCCCCGGCGTCACGCCCATGCAGCCTAAGGTTAAAAAGGCTAAATCTGACTGGGTTGACCCCGAGACCGACTTTTTCTCCCCCGAAGAAACCGAAGTGGCCATGGCCAATCGCACTGAGGTTTCCCTCAAGCCCCAGGTGGTGGATACAACGGATAAGCTCGCAGCCCTGGTTAAAAAGCTCGAAGGCTTCACTGACCCTAATAATCCCGTCGCCTGGGACACGGAAACCACCGCCCTCGACCCCCGCGATGCCCAGCTCGTAGGCATTGGCTGCTGCTGGAGCGATGCTCCCGGTGACGCCGCCTATATTCCCCTGGGTCACATTACCTTGGGTAGCGTCAACCTGGAGCTGTTGCCGACTCTCGATGCTCTGCGCCCCATCCTCGAAAGCGAAAAGTATCCCAAAGCCCTGCAAAACGCCAAGTTCGATCGCCTCATTCTCAAGCACCAGGGCATTGATCTCCAGGGCGTAGTCTTCGACACTATGCTGGCTAGCTATCTGATCAACCCCGACGATAGCCACAAGCTAGAAAATATTGCCCAGCGCTACCTGGGCTTCTCCTCCCAGCAATATGATCAGCTAGACATCGCTAAAGGCCAAACCATCGCTGATTTGCCAGTGGAAACCGTGGCAGAATATTGCGGAATGGATGTCTATGCAACCTACTGCCTTGTCGCTAAGTTGCAAGCGACCCTGGCTGAACTGCCCGATATTGAGGTGCTGCTCTTAAATGTGGAGCAGCCTCTAGAGCCTGTCTTAGCTGAGATGGAAGACCAAGGCATCCTTATTGATGTGCCCTACCTCAAAGAGTTCTCTAAGCAACTAGAGGCAGACCTGAAGGAAATTGAGACTAAAGCCTATGAATATGCGGGTGAGGAATTCAATCTGGGTTCTCCCAAGCAGCTCTCTACCCTGCTCTTCGATAAGCTGGAGCTAGACACCAAGAAGTCCAGCAAAACCAAGACCGGCTATTCGACCAATGCCACGGTTCTAGAAAAGCTCCAGGGCGACCATCCGGTGATCGACTGTATCATCGAAAACCGCACCCTGGCCAAGCTCAAGTCCACCTATGTCGATAAGTTGCCTAAGATTGTCCGTAAGGAAACGGGCCGAGTCCACACCGACTTTAACCAGGCTGTCACCGCCACAGGTAGACTCTCCTCCTCCAACCCCAACCTGCAAAACATCCCCATCCGCACGGCCTTTAGCCGCCAGATCCGCAAGGCCTTTATTCCCAAGGAGGGCTGGATTCTTGCGGCGGCGGACTATTCCCAGGTGGAGCTGCGCATCCTCACGCACTTGAGTCAGGAGGAGATTCTGATTGATGCCTATACCAATGGCGAAGATATCCATGCGCTAACGGCTCGCTTGCTGATGGATCTGAATGAGGGGGATGAAATCTCTAAGGAAGAGCGCCGCATTGGCAAGATCATCAACTTCGGCGTGATCTATGGCATGGGTGCCCACCGCCTGGCGCGGGAAACCGGCGTGGCCTATGGCGAGGCCAAGGGCTTTTTGGACCGCTACCACGATCGCTATCCCAAGGTCTTCGGCTACTTACAACGCATGGAGCAAGAGGCGATCGCCCAGGGCTACGTCACCACCCTCATGGGCCGTCGCCGCTACGTTAACTTCCAGGGTCGCAACCTCCAGGAATTGCGCGGCCAAGACCCCGCCAGCATTGATCTCAAGACTGTCAAACCCCGAGGCTTTGATGCTGCCACCCTCCGTGCCGCCGCCAATGCCCCCATTCAAGGCTCCAGTGCAGACATCATCAAAAAGGCCATGGTGGAACTGCATGAAAAACTCAAGCCTTTCCAGGGACGACTCCTGCTCCAGGTCCACGACGAATTGGTCTTTGAAATGCCCCCCGAAGAATGGGCGGAGCTAGAGCCCCTGATCCAGCAGACCATGGAAAATACTGTGCAGCTCAGCATTCCCCTCAAGGTGGAAATTAGTTCTGGTGCCAACTGGATGGAGGCGAAGTAAAACGTTGGTCATCTCGGGGCTGCGCTACAACTTTGATGCCGATCATGATGCTGAGGCTTGGCAGGCTTCAGGTCCCTGGAAAAACGAGCTGCCGTTTAATAATGCTTGGCGACCGGAGCAGGTGAGCATTGACAATGGCCGCATGAGACTGATGTTGGAACGAGAGGTTTGCGATCGCGAGGACTGTCTTGGCAAACCCTATGCGTCCGGTGAATACAAAACGCTGCAGCGGTTTCAGTATGGTCGCATCGAAGCTCGCATGAAACCTGCGCGGGGGGCAGGGGTTGTATCATCACTGTTCACCTATTCAGATCCCTTCGGTAATGCTGAACTGACCAGTCCTGATGGCCATGATGAGATCGATATTGAGTTTTTAGGCCAGGACACGACTCAGGTGCAGTTTAACTATTGGAAGGGAGGCCTGGGGGGCCATGAATTTTGCTTAGATTTGGGGTTTGATGCAGCAGATAGCTTTAATATCTATGCCTTTGAATGGCGGCGCGATCGCATCGATTGGTTTGTGAATAATCGACGGGTCTATGGTGTCCAAGGGCGAAATTTACCCACTATTCAAGGTCATATCTTTGCCAATCTCTGGCCTGTAGCACCCGGAGTGACCCTAGCAGGTGATTTTGTGTATAGCCAACCCATCACGGCAGAATACGACTGGATTGCTTACACCCCCTTGGAGAATGTGGATGCCAACGCCTTGGGTCTGTCCTCGACAGGATGGCTGAGGAGAAGGCTAAGGCGTTGGCGTCGTCAGTGAAGCTAGGCTGCTGCACTTATGCGCAAGCTGCCAGCTGAGCCTCTGTGCGGTGCTGAGAGTGGGATTGCAAGATTTTGGCCTTGCTTTGTTGGCATAAGCGTCGGACTTCCATCGCCCGTGATTTCAACTGCTGCTTTGACCATAGATGACGCAACCCAGCTTCTGCATTGCGTCGAGCGTCGGCGCAGGCTTGGAGGGCGGCAGTGGGCCCTCGCTGGCTGTAAAGCCGCCAGTCTTCTAGCTGCTGTTCGAGTAAGTAAGTGGTCATGAGAATTCTGGTAAATTCTCGTTCAGGCTGAGCCACGCGACTGCCTGGCTTGCTGAGACGCCGAAAATCGGATCGCACCCCATCTGCCTGAACTTGAGTGGCGGGAGGAGAACATGACAATAGATAGAGTCCCCAGTCTTCGGAGCCATCTGCTCGACGGTAGTATTCAGGTTTTGCGAGAAATAAGACAGGGTCAAGACGGCGGGTTTTATGGCCATCTCGCATCCCTAGTCGATACAAGGTGCTCCAACATTGGCGACTCATTCTGAGCCAGCCATGATCTAAGTGGGCGAGTCGTTGTTTGCCACTGTCCCAGTCTCGGCAATCGATGGATTGCACACAGATATCTTGGCCTTGAGTACTGTGAGGCGATCGCCAATTTGAAAGCCAACCTGAACAGAGGAGATGTTCGTTGACTAAAGGAGCTAGGGGACGCTGCTGCGGACTAATCATGCTGATTGTAAATACATCTATTAGAAGCAAGACAAAGTCCAAGTTTTGCCTTGTGCTGGTGCCAAGAGAGTTGCGCCAGCACGATGTCAATCTGCTTGGACTGAACGAATGAATTTCTCAGGGCTGTGCAGAGTCAGAGGAAATTCCAGTTTTCAGTTTGGTTCAGGGACTGAGCAAGATTGGGTTGGCGCTGCTTTATTGCCGATTGAATGCGGAATAAGGCAACGCTAGATAGCGGTACGAGGACTAATCCATCTAGTACAGCTAGTCCAAAAATGAGCAGCTTGACTGTTGCACTGATGGGTGAGGCAAAGGCTGGAATGCTCGCATCTCCTAGAAAAAGGAGAAGCCCAGCATGGTACAGAATTAACATTCTGCCAGGATTGAAAAGACCTGGAATCGTCAGATAAGCAGCTCGCCGTAGAATGCTGTTCTGCTTTTTAAGATTCAACCCTATCCAGATTGAAATGCCTCCAACCAGACAGCTCCAACTGAGGTACAGAATAAACTTGGACTGTGAGACGACATCTCCGAAGAGCTGTAATGCTTCAACTCTGAGATCAGAAAAAATTAAAAAATTAAGTGAGTAAATGAGCAAGAAAGAACCTGTCCATATCTTGTAGAAAGATATGAATCTAAGCATCTTAACCATTGTGATTTTAGTCTTCCAGAGAACAACTTGAGTTGTCAGACAGCTGGCAGCTTGGCGGCAAAGAAATAAAGGTTGTCAGCATCGAGATCTTAGTCAGTGATTCGATTTCGAATTGCTGTGTTGTCAGTTCTATTTTTCGAATAAGAAAAAAGCTCTCGATAGCTCAGAAGTTGGAACTACCGAGGCCTGCAATGACAATATAAAGTTGCCCTGGTGTGTTACATCCCTAACTAGGACATTTGGCTGAACTGACGGCTGCCTTGCTTCTAGAGAGGAAGTCTATTGAGGCTATTCACCACAGTTCGTCGTTAAGAACACTGACTCTGATGCAGAATCTTTCAGGTGCCTGCACCCAAAAACATAGATTTTGCTTAAATTACTGACACTAAGATACGGCTTGAGGCCTTGAGCTTGATGCGCGTATGTCATCAACTCCTGGTTAAGTCGATGCAGCTGAAAGGTGCCACTCTCTACTGGATCGCAGCAGGCCGAATGGCGATTGGTAGAGCTTTTTGATATGCGGCAATGCCAGGTAAAGCCACCTCAAAGCGCAGCCACCATTTCACTTCAAAGCGAGTGTAGTCCTCGCCATCCTCAGATGGAATTTCAATAGAGCAAGCACTGGGAAGCCCCGGAGGAATCATGCAGTTGAATCGAGCTTCTAAGACGGAGTTCTGGCTCACTAATGTGGATGAGGCTTTGGGAGCGATCGCCACTTCCCCTAAATCGGTTTTCCAAGGAATCGCCAAACTATATTCAGGAGCCTCGGCTTTAACGATGGTGGCACTCGTCGATTCTTCGCAGTAGATTTGTGCTCGAATCGTTCCGCCGACCGGCATGGGTTGCCCCGGTTTGGTGAAGTGACGAAAGCGGAGCTCCATGGTTTCGCCGAAACGGAAGACAGGGTTGGAAAAATGGATCTCGCAACCATTTTGCAATTGTCTTGTTTGCCAGCGTTGCAGCATATCCGTTGTTAAACGCCAGCAAAAGTAACCCAGTGCGGCTATGCCAACGGTGCCAATCAGGCTGCCATCGAAGAATGGCCCTTGGTGCAATGCTTGTTCGAGGAGTCGCCAACCCAGCCGAAGCGTGATGTAGTACAGCAGCGCCATGACGCCTAGGACTAACCAGGGAAACCGCTGGCTGGCTGCGGAGCTGGAGCGCCAAATAAACTTCTCAGCGGTGCTTTGCAGGGATTCTCCCGTTGTGGCTTGCCAAAACTGGAGATCATTGAGAGTGGAGGACTGGGCCATGGCAATGGACTCTTCTCGAAAATACCCTGAACGGGAAATTTGTGTGAGCCTAGCAAATGAATGGTAATCCCGCTAGCGTTTCCCAACCTCTCTTTTCTATGGGGATGACTCGGAGCCCCTTGATTTCAGCAAGGCCCCCAGCGGTTTTTGTTGGGGGACGTTTGTGGAGAGCAGGATTTGAATAGAATCTCTGGCGGGAGGAGTGGGTTTTAAGTCGAGCTAACTGTAAAGTGACCACCAGGGGTGACAGTCTTGAGTCTGAACTGTCGTGACGCTCACAACACTTTTCCAAAGAGCCCATGCTAAAGCGTCAGAATCGCTTACAGAATACTGAGAGTCAGGGTGTGGTTTCTGCTGATTTACCCACCTATTTCTCGGCGTTTTCTTCCCATTCAGAAGAAATAGAGGAATTACTGCTTCCGGATGCATTGCCTCGTTTGTTACAGCCTCCAGCTATCGCGGAGGGTCCGAAGGCAGTTGTGATTTGCCTGCACGGGTTTTCCGGTATGCCCTATGAGCTGGAGCCTGGTTTAGCAGCGATCGCCGAAGCAGGCTTGACCGCAGCAGCACCGGTCTTGCCCCGCCATGGTTACCGTGACCTGGCCACCCAGCACCGAGAATTTGCGCTACTCAAACTACCAGACCTATTAGCCGCCACGCGCCAAGAGATTGCAGTTGCTCGACAATCCTACGATCGCGTAGGCCTGATGGGCTTCTCCATGGGCGGTGCGATTGCTCTAGCCTTAGCTGCTGAAGGCTTAGTAGATGCTTGCTCAGTCATTGCCCCCGCCTTGCGTCTGCCGCTGAAGGCTGAAATTCTCATTCCCCTCCTAGGCTGGGCAGACTTTGAAATTGATGCCCGCCCTAGGGAAAGCTTCTATTTCCCAAAGTACGAGTTCCACCATGCTCGCTCTCTCCGAGCCCTTTGGCGATTGGCAGCGCTGGCTCGTAAGAGTTTGTCTAGTATTGATTGTCCTCTTCAGGTGATTCATTCCCAGATCGACCACACGATTCCTCCTCGGGTCGTAGAGCTGATTACAAAACAAGTGCCAGGACCGGTCGAAACGGTTTGGGTGAATGAATCTGGACATATCATGTTGCGCGATCGCGCCCAAGCAGCAGTGGCCCAATCCTTGGCAGACTTTATGCGCTGCCAGTTGGATGCATCGCCAGTGTGACTTAGGGCTGCGTTGTCAGCTGTAACCATCGCTCCAGCGAAAGCATCGTTGATTACAGCTTGTCGAGATGATTGGACCTACAGCGTGCTCGCTTGGGCATGTCCCTAAATGATTGGTCTGGCTGGGTTGGAGTATATAGAACCCGATAGGTCCAAATGAGCGTGATTGTCCCAACCATAACGGTTAGAAGCTTGAGCCAAAGATTGCGAAACTCTAAAACGATGGGTTTTGGACTGCCATTTAGTAACCAATCATTCACGGGGGTCATCACTGATGGTTTGGTTGGAAGAAAATTGCTGACGAACTGAGGTCAATGGATTTTCAAGCTCATAACTAATAACGACCGTCAAGTGTTATACCCTGAATCATGAGTGAAGGCTCAAATTTCGTAGAGACTCGATAAAGTCTCAGGGTTTCTGTTGACCCCTAAGTCAAATCATTGAAGTATAGGTATATACATAGATTTTCTGTTATGGAAACTTCTCCTCCATTCCCAATCTTTTATTTGATTGGCCTAGGCCAGACGCTCGGCGCGATTTTAGGTGAACCATTAGAGCGAGCTTCAGCCAGTTCTGCTGACTGTGTTGTGGTCGTGACCAAAGACGAAAACGGTTTTGAAGTCTCCCAAATGGAGCCTCAGGAATTACAGAGAACTCGTACTGCAGCCTTGCCGTCACAGGCCAATGCAGCCTAGTTCCCTTGGAAACTAGAGCTGTTCACATCAAGGCTAACTGCGATCACGGCGTTTGTCTCTAACGTTCGATTGTTGAAATGAGCATTACTGTATTACTCATAATTTGAGATGAGTCATCAAAAAAGAAGGGTTACCGAAAAGTTCGGTAACCCTTCTTTTTTGCTATCGCCGTGGAGCAAAATACCCAAATGCCTAAGGTTCCAATGCTTCTGTTGTCGGAGAAATGGGCTCTGTGTTGCTGCCGTTCATGAGTGCCATGGTAACCCCAACGCCCAGTAGGAGCAGTCCAGCTAGACCCAAAGCAATAAACAATTTCTTGCCCATCCCTTCGTTTCGAGATTCAAGGTTATTGCTGGGTAAGCCGCTGGAGGTCCCCCCGGCTAAATCCCTAGCATTGCCAGTTAAATTGATTCGAGAAATCCAGCTGGGGGTTGAAGAGCCTGTTTCATAACCATCAATTCGCACTGCTCTTACCCCTTGGGGATTGAGATGAGTAATGCCGTTTTTGATGAAGGATAACGATGCATTTTTAGGTGGACAAGTCTCAGCAACTAAATTCACCTGCAAGCAACCATTCTTGATGTGGGTATTCACTGTAATACCCTTTGCACTTAGGGGGGCTTGCATTAGCCGACCAATGGCTGCTGCATTCCCCTGTTGGGCTTGATCAAGAACGGATTGCTGTGCCTTCATCGAATAACCGGCTCCTTAGGGTATAACGGTGTATTTAAGGGGAGGTGTGTTGAGGAAATCTGGCTAAGCCTGTGAGAACAGACTGTCTGTAAGGCTTCAACCTTACACTTTTCCTATCCTAGAGCGAAAATCTTAATTCAGGGTGCTCTTCATGCCGGTTGAGAAAATTGTGGCGTTGAGATCGCAGTTGAATTAGATTTGCTCGCGATGACTTCGAGCCATGGAAGGTCAAGACAGAAAGCAGTCTGACATGAAATGGAGTTTCCTCGTAGAGGGAGAGGCAACACGAGACCATTATTTCTAGCTTCTAGAAAAGCTGAATGCGTTGCAATCACTGCTCAATCGATAATGGCGCCTTGTAGTTCGTTTTCAGCCACCTTGATGTCGTCTAGGTTGCAACCTCTGATATCTGCTCCTGCAAGGCATGCCCCTCGTAAGTCTGCATATTTGAGATCCGCACCGCGCAGGTCGGTTCCTTTCAGGTTGGCCCCTTGCAAGTTGGCCCCTCGCAGATTGGCATCCGTTAGGATTGCACCCTGCAAATTCGCCTGACTCAAATCTGCGGCATAGAGGATTGAGCTTTGCAGTTGGCTATGGCGCAAATCAGTACCGCGGAAGTTTGCGCCATAACCATTGACGTGGCGTAGGCTAGACCCTCGCAGAATGCTCTCCTGAAGGTTCGCACGCACGAGGTTTGCGCCCTTGAGGTTGCATTGGCTCAGGTCCGCTTGATGCAAAATAGCGCGGTAGAGGCGAGCGCTTTCTAGGTTCGCTAAGTAGAGGCAGCTACCGCTGAGATCAGCTTCGTGGAGCATGGCCTCTACAAGGATCGCTCGGCTGAAGTTTGCGCCATAGAGATCGGCTCGACTAAAGTCAGCGCGACTCAAGTTCGCATTCTGAAAGTTGGCCGTTTGTCCCTTGGCGTCACGGATCATGCTGTCTTGCAAGCTCGCCCCAAAGAAGTTGGCAAAACTGACGTCCACACGGGCAAGCGTTGCCTGGTCTAAGGTGGCTTCACTGAGGTTCGTCTGCCGCAGGTTGGCCCCATTGAGAACCGATTCCCGCATGTCTGCTTGCTGTAGGTTCGCTCCTTGGAGATTCGCGGCGGTCAGGTTGATGCTGTACATCATGGCCTGACGCATCAAGGCCCCCTGCAAGTTTGCACCGCTCAGGTCTGTGAGGGTTAGCTCGGCTTCTGCTAGATCTGCGTTGGAGAGATTGGCCTGTTGGAGATTGGCTTCCTTCAGGTTTGCGGTGTACAAATCAGCTGTGTGGAGGTCCGCCTGTTTAAGATCGGCGGAACGCATGTCCGCCAGGCTGAAATTGGCTTCTCGCAGGTCTGATGCTCTCAGGCTCGCTGAGCCCAAGTTTGCTCCCTGGAGATTAGCGGTATACAGGGATGATTCTGACAGATCGGCAGATTGGAGTTCTGACTCACATAAAGTCGAGAGCTTGAGCTCTAAGCTGCTGAGGTTGACATTGCTGAGATCAGTATTGTCGAGGGCAATATTGTCCAGGTTGGGATGACGGTGAAAGTTACTACTGCGCCAGCGATTCCAGGCCTCTACATCATTCTCCAGAAGACCGACGGGGGCACGGTTCATAATTACGTTTCTGGGTTGAGAAGTGGCCATGTCTGACGCCCTGGTTAAAGCCTGCTGAAACCGATTTGGAGATGCACTGATCCCTCAGTGCTTGAGTAGACGATAAGCGATCTGTCGGATAAGCCGCCCCTCTCAGCCGTGATTTCACTGAAAAAATACATCGCAGTGCGGCGCTAGAAATACTCTGGAAAAAACTAATGGAGTGTTAACCGTAGAATCTCTGAGCTATGAAAAGGAGTGGATTGCGCGATCGCTTAAACCCTACTTCCAATAGATAGGACTTATTCAGTGAAGTTATGCAGAAAGCTGGGCTTTGATGTGGAGCTAATGATGGCTCAACCGGCTTAATTCCTCACCATAAAATAAGAAATCTAGTCTTTATGGAAGGCTTTAAAGTCGCGAAATACTGGATTTACCCTTCGTGGCAAACGGCTTCGATTTTGTAGCCATTGGGGTCTCGAACGTAGGCTGCATAATACTTGGGGTGATACTGAGCGCGGATACCAGGTGCGCCGTCATTGCTGCCGCCCTGGGCGATGGCAGCAGCATAAAAAGCATCTACCGAAGCAGCATCCTTCGCTTTGAAGGCAAGGTGCATCCGAGGAGGGATTGCAATTTCATCAAGGGGCTTTTGCCCGATGTCTTTGGCGTAGAGCCAGAAACTGGTGCCCCCCTTCTCCGCGAACTCCGGCGATGCCCTGGGCAGCCATGGCAAACATGCGACTGATGCCCAGGGGCTTAAGGGCGGCATCGTAGAAGGCCAGGCTTTGATCAAAGTCGCTGACACCGAAGGAAATGTGGTCAAACATTGGCTAGATGAGGAATGTAGCTGGGGGAGAAGCCATATCAGGTTTCAGTCTAATCGTTGCCTTTGGAGTTGCATCCTGGGCGTTTCCGTTTCCAAAGGCAACGATGGTGCAGTTGTTGATTAAGCCTTGGCAACGGGGAATTGGATTTCTGTGATGTAGGATTCGTTGTCCTGTTCTACGCCTCCTTCGATATAGAACTCGCGGTTGGGACCTATGATCTCCATTTGGTTCGCTTCAATCCACTGAATGAGGAATTGATAGGCAGCGGGCATCTGGAGATAGCTGCCTTGGTAGACAATGCTGGCCGCTTGGTCGTAGGCGGGTAGGGTTTGGATTTGGATGCGATTGCTACCCTTCACCGCCTCATCCCCCTGCAAAATAGCGGTGGCTTCGCTATCCACATTGCTCTCTTGGTAACCCTCGTCATGCCAAACGGTCATACCAGGGCGTTCTGCTTTGCCCTGTTGGGCTAGATGTTCAATGAGTTCGCCGTAGAGACGGCCCACCGCAAAGTAATCGGGTAAGGTCTCGCGAATGGAGGCCACGCGCAGAGGCGCGATGGGTTTAAGTACAACGTCGTAGGTCGGCATGGTGCCCTCCTGTTGGATTTGTTGAAGACGGGCCTCCACACGAACAAGGCGAGCCTGCTCTTGCTTTAGCTGCCGATGCAGTTCGTCCTGCTTGAGCCGCAGCATGCCCTGGAGATTCTCCAGTGAGACTTGCTCGGCCAGGAGTGTTTTGATTTGCTCTAGGGAAAAGCCAAGATCTTTCAAGGCCAAAATACGATTAAGGCGCGCAAGCTGGTTCGCTGCGTAGTAGCGGTATCCGCTGGCGTGATCGATCTGTGCCGGTTTGAGGAGGCCCTTTTGGTCGTAGAGCCGCAGTGCCTTGATCGAGACATAGCTCAGTTTTGAAAAGTCGCCAATTTTTAGCATGGAGTCTCCGCTGAGAGTTGCCTTGGGTGATCTGCAAAGTGCCTACATCGATCAGTACAGCGCCTCCCCCAAGGGGAGAGTCAAGGGGCGAAGCAAAAGAAAATTTCTACGGCATCTCAAGGCTGTATTCAGCCGCGCTACATTTCTTGGGATAATCAAGGGGACTAGGAGCCGAGACGGTAGCAAAGTTTATGCACCTTAGCCGCTGTGTCTTTATGACCGGGCGCTCTCCTTGGTTTCTACAATTCTCCCTCTAAGTTCTGCAGCTGTGTCTACCATCCAAGTCTCTGTTCCTGCTACAACTGCAAACCTCGGTCCGGGGTTCGACTGCCTCGGTGCGGCCTGGACCTTGCACAATGATTTTCGCTTCACTCGGTTGGCGGATGGGGAGACCTTGCAGATTGAGGCGAAGGGCGAAGGAGCAGATAAGCTCACCACTGATGAAACGAACTTCGTCTATCAATCCTTTAGTAAGCTTTTTGCTCATCTCAAGCAGCCGGTGCCGCCCGTGCGCATTGAAATCGACGCTGCGATTCCCCTGTCCCGAGGGCTGGGAAGTTCTGCCACGGCCATTGTGGGAGGCTTGGTGGGAGCCAATGCTTTCGTCGGAGAGCCGCTGAGTCGAGAGGCGATCGCCGCCCTTGCCACCGAAATCGAAGGCCACCCCGACAATGTTGTCCCTGCCCTAATGGGGGGATGTCGCTTAGCGGCCAGCGGAATTGACCAGGATTGGGAAATTTGTGAACTCCCTTGGCATGAAGACATCATTCCAATCCTGGCGATTCCAGATTTCACCTTGTCTACTGAGAAAGCACGCCAGGTTCTACCAGAAAGCTATAGCCGTGCCGATGCTATTTTCAGTGCTTCTCATCTCGGTTTACTGGTGCGAGCCTTGGATACCGGTCGAGTAGATTGGCTCAGGGCAGCCTTGCAGGATCGGATTCATGAGCCCTACCGGACCCAGCTAATTTCGGGACGGGATGTGGTTCAGCGGGCGGCGATCGCAGCGGGAGCCCATGGTGTGGTCATCAGTGGCGCGGGCCCGACTTTGCTGGCACTGGGGACAGAGAATAAGGCGAGGGCGATCGCCGATGTCATGGCCCATGCCTGGAAGAGCTGCGGCACCGCAGCCCAAGCCCACGTCCTAGCCATTAACAATGCAGGCACGGTTAGCCAAACGCTCTAGCCGTTCCTTGAAATGCTGAAAGCCCCCCAATCACTCCTCTTGAATGATTGGGGGGCCTGCTTGTTGTAGCCATGGAGCGTGAACAAGCTGGGTGATGGCTTCAATTTGGAGTGACTGCTCACCCAGATTATGTTGATTCCCACTACTCGTTAGCGCTAGAGGCCGAGCTATTAAAGACTTGCCCCCTAACACTTTCGTCTCGCTGCTAAATAGAACTCACTTGGGGAAAAGCATCTGCTCTGTGCAATTTCGGACAGAGCGAATGCTTTGAGAATTTTGGGATTGTTGGACTGGATTATTGACTCTGCATACAAGGTCTTAACTGACTTGTCAGCCTTCAAAGGGCTTATGCCCAGGGAGATTCACAGATCGAATACGGATTCTGAAAGATATAAATATCACTTTTGCCCGGAAAGGCCAAAAAAAGATTGTTTACATTAATTAACATGAGCTACTATGTTCATGGCGGTGAAAGTTGAGTATAAATGCTCAGCTCTTAACTATACTTAACACTGCAAGATGGAGTGGGCTCAGCGGCCTACCTCCCAGGAAGCATGTTGACGATTCAGTTGACTAGGTCTCGGCGCCTCCTCTGCTCCATGGCCAGCGTGCTCCTCATAAGTCGACCTCTTCGGTACTGATCTGATGGAAAGTGCTCAACTGCCCTGGCTAACAATAATTACGATGCTGCCTCTCGCGGCGGCGTTGCCGATTCCCTTCATCTCTGACAAAGACGGTAAGACAATCCGCTGGTACGCCTTGGGCGTTGGCTTGATTGACTTTGCTTTGATGATTTACGTCTTCGGTAGCAACTACATTCTGCAAAGCGCAGATTTTCA
>CALLAT010000024.1 GCA_938002085.1 uncultured Pseudanabaenaceae cyanobacterium | reverse complement strand
GTCCCACCACCGAGAGGGACTCTCTCGAGGAAAAGAGGGACTCTGCGGCCAGTCCAGCCAAAAAGATCAAGCTGGAAACAAGCGCTGCTGCCTCTGTGGACACCAAGCCTGTGGCAGAAGATACCGTGACGACTGCTGCTGCTGCCGCCGCCAAGGAGAAGTCCGAGCCTACTGTGACTACTACGGCTGCTGCTGCCACCAAGCCACAACCGGCTGCCGCCGCCGTTGCGGCCAAGACAGTGACGACCTTTCGCAAGGGCGGTGGACGCATCCGTTTGCCCGACAAGTTAATGGAATACCTCATCAAAAATGTCTTGCCCGACACTCTTTGGTGGCAAGAAGACGGAGACGGCTTTTGCTTTGATCCCAACAATATCCAGACCAAGTTCTTGGACAAGTACTTTAGGGGTACCAAACTAGCCTCCTTTATTCGCAGTCTCAACCGCTGGGGCTTTCGTCGCGTCTTTTATCATTCCCTGCCCGAGAATGCCTTGGCCTTTCACAATGACCTTTTCAAAAAAGAGTTTCCTGATCGCATCAAGGATATGAAAATGGTCTCGTACACGCCCCGAGGCCCCAAGACAAATAGCAAGTCGCCCTCGTCGCCGGGTGGTCCTTGCAGCCAGAGCCCCCAGGGAAGTACCGGAAGTCAGTTCAGCCATGGTAGTGCTGTTTCTCCTGTGAGGACTGTTCCGGCGCAACACCAGGCATCCATTCAGCAACTCGCCCAGAGTCTTTTGGCGGCACAGCAGCCACCACCAGCCCCACTGCTCGCGGCCCAACAGCTTTTGGCTCACCCACAGTTGTTGCAGCAAGTGTTAGCCAACCACCAACAGCGTCAGCCACAACAGAGTGGATTGAACGTTAGCGATCTTCTCAACCAGGTGCTAGCAGGCGGCGGCGCAGCACCTGTTGCTGCTGCCCCCAGTGTCGCATCTCTCTTGGCCGGAACCAGCACAGGAGCTCCCGGTCTTGGTCTGGGAGCCTTCCAGCCGTTTGTAACTCAAGCCACGACCCCATCGTTGGAATCTCTCGTGGCAGCCCTGGCGAGCTCACCAAGCAACACCAGTACCAGTGCTACGGAGACAAACCAGGATCTCTTGAATCGCCTTCGTATGGCTCAGTCGCAGCAGCAACCGGCCTCGAGTGACGCGGCAGCGCTCTTGCAGCTCTTACAGAGGAACGCTGCCGTCCCACAGCCAGTTGCAGCACCAGCACCGGTTGATAACGCTACCCTTTTGCTCTTGTTGCAGCAACAACGGCAACAACGACAGCAGTCGGTATATCCTCCAGAAACGGCGGCTTTGTTGCAGTTGCTCCAGAGGAACGCCGCGGCGCCAGCCGCAGGACCCACCGATCCAGCGGCCGTATTGCAGCTTTTGCAGGCACAACAGCAGCAGCAAACACAGGCCAACAGCCCGCTGTCCCTTTTGCGATTGCTTCAACCAGGTGCTGGTGCCGTACTAGAAGCAGAAGAACAAAATTCGCGAGACAGTCCCGTCCTAAATGCGACTGGTTCTCTATGAGATGCTTTATTGATTCTTGGTATATTCATTTTTTAATGCTACGAATGAGCCCTATCCGGTGCAGGGTGTCGATTGTTGGGGAGACATCAGTGGACACTGGAATTTGCATACTACATACTACATCATTAATAATATCTCAATAGAACTATTAATATTCCGCGATACTTTCTTGAATTGTTGTAATTCTTTTATAGAGCTGTCCTCGTACTGCTATGAACTCGTAGTGATGGGCATACTGTAGCTATGAAACCCATCTACCCCTAGTCACAACCTTCCAAACATTGGACAAAGCTTGCAGCAATTTGTCCTTTGGCTTGCCGATTCAACCCTTTCATGTCTTACTGTTGAGACGGGAGGCGCAATTGTATGACTACTGCTACTGCTCGAGGGCGCTTCCTGGTTTTGTAGTTGCAATTGCTTTCGCCCTCGTGCTTCCTCTGCAAAGACAGCCAAACGCTGTGCTTCTTCCAAGACACTTGCATAGATCCCATGGGTCTCTTTTTCGACACTGTGAATGTATTCGGCCATGGCCACTTGATTCGATAAAGCTTCGATATCGGCCAGTGCCGTGTCAAAACCGAGACTGTCGTCGTCCTGGCCTTCTGTTTGGCTGGGATCATTGCTTCCCGAATGACACGATTCCTTGTCTTCTCCTCCGCCTTCGGGGGCATCTTCACAGCGATCTAGCATTCGCCGAGGCTCAGGCGCGGTCTGATTCTCTTCTATAAAAGTATCCTTCACTTCTTGAAAAGAAGCAATAGCATCGAATATTTCAGAGGTAGAGTCACTGTTATCTTCCAAACCAGACGCGTCCTCTAACACTTCTGCTTCTTCTTCTTGCTCCATTATTACGGCTACCGCTGCTGTTGCTGCAGCGATATTATTGCCTTCGCGTGATACTGTCATTCTCTCGGTGCGTGGGAGCTTGAGTGCGCTACAAGATAGTCAAGCTAATTAATAGATCCCGGTTTTTATATTATATGGTATCTTGGG